>JBCBZX010000105.1:0-9718 GCA_039815105.1 Pseudomonadota bacterium | reverse complement strand
TTCGATGACCTTGCTGGCGCGAAACAGCGTTTCCTCATCAAAAGCGCGGCCAATCAGCTGAAGACCGAGGGGCAACCCAGTGTCAGAGACGCCTGCAGGAACTGAAATGCCGGGCAGGCCAGCCATATTGACGGTGACCGTAAACACGTCTTGCAGGTACATTTTCACTGGATCGGCTTTCATGGCCGCATCGCCAATCGGGAATGCCGCACTTGGCGTCGCAGGCGCAAGAATGGCGTCCACGCCATCCGCAAACACCGTCTCAAAATCCTGTTTGATGAGGGTGCGCACCTTCTGAGCCCGCAGATAATAAGCGTCATAATAGCCAGCGCTGAGCACGTAAGTTCCGATGAGAATTCGCCGCTTCACTTCGTCGCCAAAGCCTGCCGCGCGGGTTTTCTCATACATGTCGACGATATCATCGCCCTGCTCGCGCAGGCCGTAACGCACACCATCATAGCGGGCCAGGTTGGAGGACGCCTCAGCCGGCGCCACGATATAATAAGCGGGGAGCGCATATTTGGTGTGCGGTAGAGAGATATCGACGATCTCGGCACCCGCATCACGGTACCAGTCAATGCCCCGCTGCCACAGCTTTTCGATTTCCGGTGGCATACCGTCCAGGCGGTACTCCTTCGGTATCCCGATCTTCAAACCCTTCACCGATTGCCCTATAGCGGCCTCATAGTCTGGCACCGGGCGGTCAACGCTCGTCGTGTCCTTAGAGTCCACTGACGCCATGCTTTTCAGCATGATCGCAGCGTCTCGAACGTCACGGGTTATGGGGCCAGCCTGATCGAGGGATGACGCGAACGCAACCGTGCCCCACCGGGAACAACGGCCATAGGTTGGCTTGATGCCCACCGTGCCCGTGAGAGCTGCCGGCTGGCGGATCGAGCCACCCGTATCTGTGGCCGTTGCTCCAGCACATAGCTGGGCGGCAACCGCAGCCGCGGAGCCGCCGGACGAGCCACCAGGCACCAGTTTGGTGTCCGACCCGTCTTCGCGCCATGGATTAACAACATCGCCGTAATAGCTGGTTTCGTTGGACGATCCCATTGCAAACTCATCCATATTGAGCTTGCCCAGCATCACCGCCCCATCGTCCCAGAGGTTTTGCGTTACCGTGGACTCATAGCGCGGCTTAAAGCCATTGAGAATATGCGAGGCCGCTTGCGTATGCACGCCCTCAGTTGCGAACAAATCCTTGATGCCGAGTGGAATGCCCTCCAGCGCTCCGCCCTCGCCCTTAGCCAGTTTCTCGTCTGATATAGACGCCCAATGGCGCGCATTTTCACCGGTCACTTCGATGTAGGCGTTGAGGGCCGGATTACCGGCTTGAATGGCGCCCAGATAGGCATCCGTCAGTTCAGCGGCGGAAATCTCTTTGGAAGCAAGCTTCTCACGTGCACCAGCAATGGTGAGGGAGGTAAGTTCGTTCATGTCGCTGATCTCTACTCAATGACTTTCGGGACCATGAAGAAGTGATCTTCACTGGCGGGTGCATTGGCCACGATATCAGCCGATTTGTTGCCATCGGTCACTCCGTCATCGCGCTTCTTCATGGCCGTTGCCACCACGGACGTCATAGGATCCACGCCATCGACATTGACCTCTTCCAACTGCTCGACGAAGCCTAAGATGGCATTCAACTCACCTGTCATGCGCTCTGCCTCGGCATCATTGAGGGCGATGCGCGCCAAATGGGCAACGCGCTTGGTTGTGGCACTGTCGACGGACAAAGGGCACTCCTGGTCTGATTTTGTTCAGGTTAGGTCGCGAGGGCGCAGGAAAACACCTGCGGTGCGCCCGCTATAAGCGCCCTGCCCGCACGCCACAAGACTGCAAAGCCGGTTAGAAGTTGATGACTTCGCCCAGTTCACAAATGTGGACGCGATCGGCATGTTCTTCCATCGCGGTCTTAAAGTCGTCGGGCGTGCCTGTGAGCATGTCGAACGTTCCGTGATGGCAGGGAATGACACCCTCGAAATCGAAATATCTGCGACAGGCCATCGCCGCCACCGCCGGGCCCATGGTCATCCGGTCGCCAATGGGTACGATCCCGATTTTGGGTCGGTGCAGTTCATTGATAAGCGCCATATCGCCAAAAATGTCGGTATCGCCCATATGATAGACTGAATGGCCGCTGCTAAAATGGAAAATCAAGCCGTTGGCGCTGCCGGTTGCGTGGCTCACGCCGTCGATCATGATTGACGCGGAATGGCGAGCCTCCACCAGCGTAATTGTGAAATTATCGAACCGGACGGTACCACCTGTGTTTGCGACCTCTAATGTTGTGACGCCCTGGGCGCCCAAAACTTGAGCCAAATCGTAATTGCAAAGAACTTTCGCACCAGTTGCCTGGGCGATTTCAACCGTGTCTCCCACATGATCACTGTGGCCATGTGTAATAGCCACATGGGTGGCACCAGCAATCGCCGTGTCAAAATGACCGGAAGGAAATGACGGATTATCTCGCAAAAACGGGTCTACAAGGATGACCGCACCTTGATTTTCGATCCGGAAGGCAGAATGACCCAGCCAAATAATCTTCATGATAGTCTCCAGGCGAGCACGGAAGTATGTTCATGTTCGTTCCCTTTGGAATGCCCCCTGTCAACTTTTGCAACATGGTGAAGCGAGAAATCCAGTGACGGGACGAATGGCCATAGACGCCTTTGCAGCTTCCCAAGCAGACGGTTTGGGCCGGTTGATTGGCCTCGATCTGGGCACAAAGACCATTGGCATCGCTGTCAGCGACGGCACCCAATCGGTTGCATCGGCACGGGAAACCCTTGCGCGCAAAAAGTTTGGCCAAGATGCAGCGCACCTGCTTGCACTGGCCCATGAAATAAAAGCTGTGGGGTTTGTGATCGGGTGGCCGGTGAACATGGATGGCTCCATCGGGCCTCGCGCCCAAGCCACAGGTGCCTTCATACGCAATATGGCAACAAAAACTGATCTGCCGTTCGTTACTTGGGACGAGCGGCTTTCCACGGTGGCGGCTGAACGTGCCATGCTGGAAGCCGATATGAGCCGGGCCAAGAGAGCCGAGCGCATCGATGCTGCGGCGGCCGCGCATATTTTGCAGGGCGCTTTGGACAGGCTGGGCCATATGCGGGTGGCAAGACGGCGCTAGGTCACAGCGTGTGGGGCCGCCCCCGCCTAAGGTTCGCTTTGCTAGACAGCCGCTTCAGGGGCCCGGCGCGACGCCCACCAGGCTCGGATGAGCTTACGGCGCCGAAATGCATAAATTGCCAACACGATAAGGCTATCGAGAATGCAGATTTTAGCCAGATAGCTGATCAACTGGCTTTCATTGAGGCCCGTCATCTGCTCGTAGACAACGAAAACACTGTCGTAGAGCACCCGACTGAAGAAGACGGAAGACGGCCAGGCGTCCACATAGGCAAGCCCAAGCCAGCCCCAGAAAATGGCCAATGGTGTAAACCACGCAATAAGCAACCAACGCATAGCACTCTCCTCTCCTCAAGCTTACGGGCAGCGGTAGCTCCGGGATAGGTGCGACTTTGTTTACCTCTTGGTAAGGTTAACTGCCGGTGGACACCGCGATCAGATGGCAGCTGAAGCCTTGCGGCGGCCCCTGCCCGTGCCTAAGACGGCATTTTATGAGCGACACAATTGCAAGCCCGCCCGTCAAGCACCGCACCCCCGCCGGGCATCGATTCAAACACCCGCATCTCCTTTCCATTGAAGGCCTGTCACGCGAAGATATTCTGTATCTTCTGGATCGCGGCGAGGCTGCGGTGCGTTTGTCCCGCGAACAAAAAAAGCGGGAGCCGGTTCTCAAAGGCCGCACGCAAATTAACCTGTTCTTTGAAGCCTCCACCCGGACTCAGGGCTCTTTTGAGCTCGCCGGAAAAAGGCTGGGTGCAGACGTGTTGAACATGGCGGTGGCCCATTCGTCAGTGAATAAAGGCGAAACGCTGCTCGACACGATAGGAACACTTAACGCCATGCAGCCGGACCTCTTATGCGTTCGGCACAATCAGGCAGGCGCCATTGGCCTGATCGCCCGAAAGGTCAATTGCGCGGTCATCAATGCAGGCGACGGTGCCCACGAGCACCCGACACAGGCGCTGCTGGACGCCATGACCATCCGCCGCCACAAGGGTGACATCAACGAACTGACCGTCGCCATTTGTGGAGACGTCCTGCACAGCAGGGTGGCCCGCTCCAACATCATCACCCTTGGCCAACTGGGTGCGCAGATCCGGCTCGTGGGGCCATCCACCCTTATGCCCAGCGGTGTTGGCGATATGGGCGTGGATGTTTTCACCGATATGGATGCGGGCCTGGCCGGAGCCGATGTCGTCATGATGCTCCGAGTTCAAAGAGAACGGATGGAAGGCAGTTTTGTGCCCTCTGAACGGGAATATTTTCATTTCTTCGGCCTCACCCGAGAACGACTGCTTGCGGCCAAGCCGGACGCCATGGTCATGCATCCAGGCCCCATGAACCGAGGTGTGGAAATTGCGTCCGATGTCGCTGACGGGCCCCAAAGCGTTATTCGCGAGCAAGTGGAAATGGGTGTCGCATTGCGCATTGCGGTTATGCAAACGCTCATCGAAGTGCAGGATCGTGGAACCAGTGCAACCATTCAAAAGGCTGTGGGAGGTCTGGCATGAACGATTTGAACCCAGACCCGCCAGCTCGTCCTGCGAGTATTGGCGGCCCACAGCCCGTTCTAATAGAGAACGCTCGCCTGCTTGATCCTTCGAACGGGCTTGATGGTTTAGGACATATACTCTTGCAGGGAGGGCGTATCGCCGCGTGCGACCTTGGCCCCCTGCCCGGCGAGCCACCGTCGGACTGTGACAGAATCAACGCCAAGGGACTGGCCGTCCTACCGGGCCTTATAGACAGCCATGTGCGCATCGGTGAACCTGGCGCAGCCCACCGCGAAACCTTCGCAAGTGTCGGCGCCGCCGCCCTTGCCGGAGGGGTGACATCAGTCATCGCGCTGCCGGACACCGACCCGGTGATCGATGCACCGGCCATGGTGGATTATGTGAGGTCGCGCGCAAGCGCCTCCACCGATGTGCGTATTTACACCGCCGCGGCCCTGACCAAAGGGCTTGCGGGGCGTGAGATGTCGGAGATTGGTCTGCTTAAGGAGGCCGGTTGCTGCGCCCTGTACCACGGCCCTTACGCCATGCAGAACCCGGTCGTTATGAAGCGCAGCCTGACCTATGCAAAAGATTTTGGCTCCCCCGTGATTTGCGACACACAGGATGAGGCGCTGGGGACCGGAGCCATGAACAGCGGCCTGAACGCCACGCGGCTGGGCGTAAGTGGCAGCCCCGTCGAAGCTGAAATCATCCCGCTGGAGCGCGATATGCGGCTGGTGGCCATGACGGGTGCCCGCTATCACGCCGCGCAAATCTCAACGGCTGGTGCCCTCGATGTAATTCGCCGCGCCAAGGCACAGGGCTTGCCGGTGACCGCGGGCGCATCCATCAACAATCTGACGCTCAATGAGACCGACGTTGGCGACTACAGAACATTTATGCGCCTGTTACCGCCCCTGCGCACCGAGGATGATCGGCTGGCTATGGTGGAAGGCCTTTCAGACGGCACGATTGACGTTCTACACTCCGCCCACAACCCACAGGATGTGGACGTCAAGCGCCACCCATTTTCCCAAGCCGGGCACGGCGCAATAGGAATTGAAACCTTATTGGCCGCAGCCTTGCGCCTGCATCACAATGGAACAGCCCCACTTAACCGCATTGTGGAAGCGCTCACCGCTGGCCCGGCCAAACTGTTTGGCCTGAACGCGGGCACATTGGGGGTGGGTATGCCCGCAGATTGCATATTGGTGGACCTCGATGCGCCATTTGTTGTGGATCCAGAGGTATTACATTCATTGTCCAAGAACACGACCTTGGAAGGCGCCCGCCTTGAGGGTCAGGTGATACAGAGCTTCGTCGCGGGCAAAGCCTCATGGCATGCAAAGCTTGGGGGCTAATCGTAACTTGACCACAAACCAAGCATGAACTTGATTCATCCTGCGCCACCGAGATAGGATCAAATTCCTGTCCGGTACCCGGATAGCTTCGTGATGAGGGTGTTGGATGCCAGATCCTATTAGTTGGGCCGCAGCTGCACCTTGGCTCGTCGCTTTTCTTGCGCTCGGCTACGCATTTGGCTCGATACCCAGCGGTCTTTTGCTCACAAGACTTGCCGGTAAGGGCGACATTCGAAAGGTGGGCTCGGGCAATATTGGTGCAACCAATGTTTTGCGGACCGGCGACAAAAAGCTGGCTGCAGCAACTCTTTTGTTCGACGCTTTGAAGGGCATCATCCCGGTATGGATTGCCCAGACTTATGGTGGCCCCGATGCCGCTGTGAGCGCAGGGCTTGGCGCATTTCTAGGCCATTTGTTCCCGGTCTGGTTGCGCTTCAAAGGGGGCAAGGGCATCGCAACTTATGTTGGCCTGTGTTTCGCGTTTGCCTGGGAAGCTGGCCTGACCTTCGCACTGGTCTGGCTGTGCGTTGCATTGCTCGCTCGCATGTCGTCACTGGCCGCGCTGGCGGCCACGCTATGCGTTCCAGTGGTTTTATGGTTCACCGGCCACGTTCAAGAAGCCGAACTGTTCGCGCTGCTGACAGTGCTGGCCTGGATTGCGCACAGGGCAAATATCGGGCGCATCGTCAATGGAACCGAAAGTCGAATTGGGTCCACCAAGTGATCGGTCAGGCGCTCAATGGACTGCCGGATCTGACCTATGAGCAGAAGCTTGCATGGCTGCAATTGATACGCAGCGCTGGTGTGGGGCCCATCACATTTCGAGACCTGCTGAATTTCTGCGGCTCAGCGGAAAATGCAGTCGACCGACTGCCGGAATTGGCGGCCAAAACCCCGGGCAAGAAAATCCGCATTCATCGGCGCGTTGATGCTGAGCGCGAAATGGACGGATTGATGAAGCGGGGTTGGCGCTTGGTGGCCCGCTGCGAATCCGATTACCCGCAGGCGCTCTCCCATGTTCCCACTGCGCCACCCCTCATCGCGGTAGCCGGCGATGTTGAAGCATTGCGGCGACCGGCCATCTCAATCGTTGGTTCAAGAAATACCTCTGCCAACGGGCTGCGATTGGCTGGTATGATTGCAACTGAAATATCGCAGGCCGGCATGACCGTTGTGTCCGGCTTTGCCCGAGGCATCGACACAGCTGCCCATAAGGGGGCGTTGGTGCCTGGAGGCACCGTGGGGGTCTTTGCCGGAGGGCTCGACATCATCTACCCGGCTGAAAATCTCGATCTCGCCAACGCAATGGTCGACAATGGCTGCTGCATGATTTCCGAATTGGCGTTGGGCACCAAGCCCCGTGCGCAGGATTTTCCCCGCCGCAACAGAATTGTGGCCGGGCTCGCCCTCGCAACTTGCGTGGTGGAAGCCAATCCTCGGTCAGGATCGCTTATCACCGCACGCCTTGCCAATGAGATGGGTCGGTTGGTGTTTGCCGTACCCGGCTCGCCCCTCGATCCGCGTGCCCGTGGGGCGAATAAATTGATTGCCGAAGGGGCCTCAATCCTCACCGATCCATCGGACATTGTTGATGCCATATTGCCGTTGATCGAGTCCGAGGAGAGCTTTCGGTCGGCCGTTACAATACACAAGCCCACCACCAAAAAGGCGAGCGGGCCGACGGGCAGTCAAGGTGAATTGCTGGAAAGCGGCGATGACCAGGATCGGCTGGTACAAGAGCTGCTCAGCGATGATGATTTGGGTGCAAAACTGGCGGAAAGCCTAAATTTTCAAGAGAACGCCAGCGGTTATGCGCAAGAAGCCGAACAGGAGAATCACACGGACCCGAAGGCACAAGTTGCTGTAACCGGAACCCTTAAGGGCGAAGCGATCACACCGCAGGATCTGCTGGGGTTCCTGTCCGCCAGCCCAACCCACATGAATGATCTGATCCGCATGTCGGGGGTCCCGCAATCCCAGCTTCGGTTGCTGATCATGGAGCTTGTCATGTCCGGACTTGTCGAAGATGAGGGCGGATACGTTACCCGTCTGGACCGCTGATCAGATCCAACTGTTCCCGCCACCAGTCAATGGCATGTTCGTTGGCCATGCGCTCATCCAAGCGATCTGTGTCATTGTCACCAGATAACCAGCCTGCGTCTTCGGGTCTTGCTGCACCAGACCCCTGGGCAAGCCTGGTCGCCTCTTGGCGTGCCATGGAGATCAGATATGCCAGCATCTCGGCCTGCGTTCCGAATGCGGCCGCCATGTTTTGGAGCTCTGTCAGCATGGAAGCGGCGTATTCGATCTCCGGCGCACCATATGGATTGCGCCGGGCACCCTGCCCAACATCTGTTTGATTTGCTTCCATTTGCCCTCAAAAACCGATCTCGGCGCCCCGACGTCTCAAACCAAGTGGGTCGGCTCTGACCCACAGCGAAAATCAAATTGCATTTTCGTGTGTTACACAACCCAAGATTGCATTCAATGGCGGATCGGAATTTTTTCCTATTCGCAGCGAGCGTGAAATTGTCTCATCTTGCAACCGGATCACAAAGCATGCGGCGGCAGATCCTTTGCTAAAAGCGCTGGTGAATCGACCCGTCAGCTTGACGACAGCCTTGCGATTGGCCAATTCCACGGCGAAGCAACCGGCACATTGTCGAAGAATCGAAGGTTTCCGATGCAGCTTGTCATCGTCGAGTCGCCCGCCAAAGCGAAGACCATCAATAAATATTTGGGCAAGGATTTCAAAGTCCTGGCGTCCTATGGTCATGTGCGCGACCTGCCCTCCAAGGATGGCTCGGTACTGCCCGAAGAAGATTTTGCCATGTCGTGGGCGGTGGATACTAAATCCAAACCCCGGGTCAGCGAGTTGGTGAAAGCTGCCAAAGCCTCTGACAAAATCATCTTGGCGACCGACCCCGATCGTGAAGGGGAAGCCATCTCATGGCACGTGCTGGACCTTCTCAATGAAAAGAAGGCGGTGAAAGACAAGCCCGTCCAGCGCGTGGTGTTCAATGCCATTACCAAGAAGTCGGTTCTGGACGCGATGGACAATCCGCGGGACATTGATGCGCCTTTGGTGGAGGCCTATCTGGCGCGGCGCGCATTGGACTATCTGGTGGGTTTCAACCTGTCACCAGTTCTTTGGCGCAAGCTTCCCGGCTCCCGCTCTGCAGGGCGGGTGCAGTCTGTGGCGCTGCGATTGGTCTGCGAACGAGAAGCGGAGATCGAGCGCTTCAAGCCACAGGAATATTGGACAATCCTTGCGCAGCTCAAGGCTGGCGCAGCGCCTGTGGAAGCCCGCCTGACAAGCTATCAGGGCGAAAAACTGGGGCGTCTGGATGTAAAAACCGAAGCGCAGGCGACGGAAATTCGCGAGATGCTGGAGGCCGCAACCTTTCAAGTGGCATCAGTTGAAGCGAAGCCGACGCGCCGCAACCCGCAGGCACCCTTTACAACGTCCACCATGCAGCAGGAGGCCTCATCCAAGTTGTCGTTCGGCGCCAGCCGAACCATGCAGGTGGCCCAGCGCCTTTACGAAGGCATCGAGCTTGGCGGAGAGACGGTTGGCCTGATCACCTATATGCGGACCGATGGTGTCGATATGGCCCCAGAGGCCATTTCTGAGGCCCGTGATAGCATTCAAAGCCAATTTGGGGCCAAATACTTGCCGGGCTCCGCTCGCAAATACACGTCCAAAGCCAAGAACGCCCAAGAAGC
>JBCBZX010000021.1:0-18925 GCA_039815105.1 Pseudomonadota bacterium | reverse complement strand
GAGGTGCCCCCGATAACCGCTGCAGCAATGACGTAGAGTTCGTCGAGAGTACCAAGAGCATTGGTGGCAGAGTTGAGGCGGGCAGATGCGATAATGGCGGACAGTCCACACAGGAAACCCATCAATGCGAAGATTTTCACCGTCACCCAGCGGGTGTTCACACCTGCCAGTTCGGCCGCTTCCGGATTGCCGCCAATTGCGTAAACATAGCGACCAAACCGCGTGCGGGACATCAGGAAGGTCATGAAGATACCCACCGCAATCAGGATGAGAACCGGTATAGCAAATCCGTGCGAGATGAAGACCTCATTGATTGGGGTATCAATATTGTTGGCCTCAACGTACCGGCGCACGATGCCCTTAGGCCAGGGGTATGCGTTGACCAGGACAACGAAGCCCACCACCGCGCCACATCCTACGACAGCAAGAAATGCCTCTGCCCATACAGGGCGCAAGGGAAACATGAAGCGCTTACGCTGCAGCCGCCCCTGATAGAGTGTGAAGATTATCCCGATACAAGCAAGAGTACCAACGATCCAACTGCCGGTTGCGCCAATGGCGCCATAGGGACCGCCTCCCATGAGCGAGAAAGTCGAATCCACTGGCGAAATAGTCTCACCGCGCGCCATGAGAAAGGCGACGCCGCGCCAAACCAGCAGACCGCCAAGGGTGACGATAAAGGCCGGGATGCTCAGATAGGCAATCAGATAGCCATGAAATGCGCCAATCAACGTTCCTAGCAAGAGCCCGGCAAGGGCAGCAACGATCCAGATTATCGGATGGCCGATGCCGACAAGATCCGGCAACCACCAGACCTGTACAATGGCCATGAACATGGCGCAGGCACCAAGGACGGATCCAACGGAAAGGTCAATGTGGCGCGTGACGATCACCAAGACCATTCCGGTAGCCATGACCCCAATGGAAGACGTCTGTACCGACAGGTTCCAGAGGTTTCTTGGCGTCAAAAAGGCGCCAAACCCGTTTGTGATGGCACCGTATACATGAAACCCAACCCAGATGATGAGCAGAGCCAGAAGCATGCCCAGTAGTCGAGCGTCAATCTCGGTTGCTCGTAGGAACTTTGGAAAAGCGGACTCGTTCTCCACCTTCTCAGCGCCAGTGTTTGGCTGATCATTCACTTTTGAAATCCCCGGCTGCAGGGATAACTCCTGCGGCAATAATGCTCCAAAGGAGCCTTTCATACATCTGAAAGAGCTGCGCCGACTAGTCGGCGCAGCTCCCTTCAAATTGATATAGCAGTTGCTGGCTTAGCAGCCAGACACACCTGCTTGCGCGCCGGCACAGGCTTTGTCTTTGGCAATCCAACCGGCTTCGATGACAACGTTCAGGTTGTCCTTAGTGATCGGTACAGGGGCGAGGAATTGAGCACTCATCTCAACACCCTTCGCGCCACCGGACCATTTCACGGCACCTGGAATGTCAGACATGGCCTTACCGTCCGCCAGCATCGCCGCGATAGCACCAGCTGCCTTGCCCAGCTCCCTGGCGTCCTTCCAGACGGATACGGTCTGTGTGCCTCGCGCGACCCGGTTGAGGGCGGCATGGTCACCGTCCTGACCCGATACTGGCACCGTGCCGGCAAGCCCCTGAGCTTCCAGAGCGGCGACCACCCCGCCTGCTGTGCCATCGTTTGAAGCAACAACAGCATCAACTTTGTTATCGTTGGCTGTCAGGATCTGCTCCATATTTTTCTGGGCGTTGTCCGGCTTCCAGCCATCCGTATAGGCCTCACCTACATTGGTGATCTTACCGGCATCCATAGCCGCTTTCAGAACTTCCATTTGACCGCCGAAAAGGAAGTCGGCGTTCGGATCTGAAGCACTGCCCTTGATGAACGCGTAACGACCTTCAGGCTTTGCAGCCAATACGGCACGGGCCTGCATGCGTCCGACTTCAACGTTGTCAAACGTGAGATAGAAAGCGCGATTGTCTTCAATCAAACGGTCGTAGCCGACCACTGGAATGCCTTCGTTTGCAGCACTATCAACGGCGGGGCCGATGGCGCCGGAATCTTGTGCCAGAATGATGAGAGCGTTTGCACCTTGAGCGATCAGGCTCTCCACGTCAGTCAGCTGTTTTGCTGCAGACGCCTGTGCATCAGCGGAAATGTACTTGTCGCCATTTGCTTCAATAGCAGCTTTCATCGCTGCCTCATCGGTTTTCCAGCGCTCTTCCTGGAAGTTTGACCAGGAAACCCCAATCACCTTTCCCTCAGCCGATGCAATTGAAGTTGCTGCAACGCTAACCGCTGCGGTTGTCAGCAGTACGCCGATAAAATTCTTCATGAGTTTTCCTCCCAAGTGGTGGATTAGCCATGCACGGCTAGTCCGCACGTAGCTATCGAAAGGGCGAGTAACAATTTTTTTCTCGATAGTCGAGAAAAAAATTGCACGGCGAGAATTTTCTGATCAAAGTGGTTGGAAATGTTCCATGCATTGGATGCAGAGTGCTATGCACTGGATCCAAGTTTCAGGCCCTATAAGCGTGGAATCGTCTCAGGAAAGCGCACGCAAGGTCCAATGGTTGCCGGCACAGAAAGTCTGAGACATCAAAACCGTGCGCTGGTGCTCGCCTCGTTACGATCGTACGGCGCGATGGCACACACCGATCTGTCCAAAAAAACCGGTCTCAGCTCGGCAACCGTTTCCTCAATCACCACTGACCTGCTGCAAGAGGACGTAATCCGGAAGTCTCAGACTTCGCCCTCATCCGGCAGAGGTCGGCCGCGGGTGCTGTTGGCCCAAAATCCCAGTGCAGCCTTTATGGTTGCCCTGCGCATCACATCTGAAGAGTTCGAGTTTTCTCTGGCCGATTATGCGGGCACTCTTAAGGATCGGTTTTCCCTTAAACGGGACATCAAGCAGTCAGACACTTCTGCATTCTTAGATTTCATTTTGACCGGTCTGGACCGACTGGTTGATCGCTCCAAACTGCCGAGAGAGAAAGTCCGGGCGATTTCGATTTCCAGTAAGGGGGTCTTGGACAACGAACAGCGAACCCTGCTGTGGTCTCCGGTCCTTGGCAATCAGCGGGTAGGCTTTGAAGAGGCACTCTCCGCACAATGGCCCGCGCGTATCGTTGTTACAGAAGAGACACAGTTCACGGCCCAAGCGGTCATACATCGCATGCTGTTGGCCAATCCCGATCTGAGCACCCAGCGTGTGGCAGCACTTTCCCTTGGCCATTCCATAGGACTTGGCGTTGCCAGCAAAACTGCTGGCAGCCATACGAAGGCCTTCGCCCCTCCTTTTGGTCATATGCCACATCTACCGGACGGACCGTTATGCCGTTGCGGCGCGCAAGGGTGTGTAGAGGCGTATGCAGGTTTCTATGGTATACTTCGCACAAGTTTCGAGGCCCCGGATCAAACCATTCCAGCAAACTTCGTCCCCATAGCAGAGATGGATAAGATTGCTGCCAACGCACGAACTGGCCACCTGATGGCCCAATTTGCCTTCAGAAGGGCTGGTGAGGTTCTGGGGACAGCGATTTCAAGGTTGTTTTCATTGCAGGGAACGATGCCTCTGGCGATCACAGGGCCTGGTCTTGCGTACTACGATCTCATGCAGGAAAGTCTGATTGCCGCGATCAAAACCAACCTGATCGTGCGCCTGCAAGGACTGCCAGATATCAGCCTGTACCCAGATCAAGCCACCCTCGTGTTCGAAGGCAACGTTGAAAGCGTCCTATCGCATCTTGATGAAACGGTATTGGCAAGTGGGAGAAATGGAAGTTGAGGAAAATGAGTCCAACGCGGCACGCTAAGTTCGGGCAATTGGGAATGGCGGGGACCGTCTCGACATTTGCACTTGTGTTGATGCTCGCAGCACCTTCCCGCGCAGACCCCTGGGATGAGCGTATCACCGATAGAAGCTCGGATGGATTGAAACTCAGCGGGGCGCTGTCCCCAAGTGAGCTGGCCGCACTGACAAACCTTGGCGAGCATCTTTTTGTCGGCAAGTTCACAAAGCTTGATGGCGCTGGCCGCCCAATGGCGACACAGGCGATCATTCCCACCAAGCGCCGTCGTCCGGCACGTTCCAGCATCGCCCGCTTGCCCGGACCGGATGCAAGTGCGTGCTCCAGTTGTCACAACGAACCGGTGATTGGTGGGGCCGGCGACACAACGGCCAATGTGTTCGTGTCAGAGGGATTTACGAACGCGAATTTTGATACGACCGATCCGCAGTTCTCCAACGAGCGCAATACCAATCACCTCATGGGCGCTGGGCTTGTGGAATTATTGGCAAGGGAGATGACGGTCGATCTGACCAGCTTGCGTTCAAAGGCCCTGAAGAATGCACGCGAGACAAACGAACCGGTCAAGGTTGATCTTATCACCAAGGGAATTGGCTTCGGCCACATCACGGCCCATGCTGACGGTACTGTTGATCTTGATGGCATTGAGGGAGTGGACAGCGACCTGCAAATTCGCCCCTTCAGCCAAAAGGGCGTTTTCACCTCTCTGCGTCAGTTCACTGTCAACGCTATGAACCATCATCATGGTATGCAGGCCAACGAACGATTTGGCCCCCGTTGGACCGGGGAAGCCGACTTTGACGAAGACGGCGTGACAGACGAACTGCTGGATGAAGAAATTGCTGCGCTGGTTGCCTGGCAAGCGACTTTACCAGCACCAACGCAAGCCAAACCCGAAAATGTGCAGTGGCTCTCGATGTCAGCTGAGGGTCAGGCGACATACGTCGATATCGGTTGTGCAACATGCCACGTACCGGCCTTGCCTCTCGACTCCACGATCTTCAGCGACCCGGGCCCGCTCGATATGGCGGGGACTCTGCGCGCAGACGAAGCGGAAGCGCTTTCTTACGATCTGGCCATGTTTGATTGGGTGAAACGCCTTCCTCGAAACAAAGACGGCGCCCTTATGATCCCCCTCTTCTCGGATTTGAAACGCCATCAAATCTCAGACCAAAGGACAGCACATTTCGGGAATGAACTGCTGGCGCAGCGGTTTGTAGAACGCGATCAATTTCAGACGACCGAGCTTTGGGGCCTCGCCTCAACAGCGCCTTATGGCCATCGTGGCGATCTGACGACATTGGATGAGGCTATCCGCGCCCATGGCGGAAAGGCGGCACACGCTTCCCAAGCCTACGCTTCCCTGAGCGAAGCACAACGCGATTCCCTCATCGCATTTCTAAAGACACTGGTGATAGAGAAATGATGTGGCGGGTTCTCTCAGCAGCTTCTGCAGTAAGTGTCTTTGCTACAGGGCTTTCGGTTGCAACCGAGCCGAGTAAGTCCCTTGCCGACATTCCCTCACTGGTGGAGCAAGCAGCCGAAGCCGGTGTGCAGCACAGCTACACGGGGCCTTGGGAATACTATGTCGGCGGCGGCGGCGCTGCATTTGATTGCAACGGCGATCGTTTCCCGGACATGGCACTTGCCGGTGGTGCCGGACCATCTCAAGTGTTTGTCAATCAAGGTTCTGCGGGAGGCTCGCTAAAATTTGAGGCAAAGACCGGTGCCTTGCCTGCATCTGCGCTCAAGCAGGTCACTGGCTTTTATCCTCTAGATTTCAACAATGACGGTCACCAAGACCTGATCGCGCTGCGGATAGGTGAGAATCTGTTGCTTGAAGGCAATGGGGAGTGCGCCTTTAAGAAAGCCAATCGAAACTATGCCTTTGACGGCGGCAGTGAGTGGACGACCGCCTTTTCCGCGACCTTTGAAGCCGGAGAAGTTCATCCAACTCTTGCCTTTGGTAATTACGTGGATCGCTCAGCCCCGGGTTCGCCTTGGGGCACTTGTCACGACAATTATCTCTTCCGTCCCGGTAAGGGTGAGTCGGCGTCGTTCGACAAGCCGCAGGTACTCTCCCCCGGCTATTGTGCTTTATCTCTCACCTTCACCGATTGGTCACGCTCTGGTCGAGCAGATCTGCGCATCACGAACGACCGCCAGTACTATCGCGGTGGACAGGAGCAGATGTGGCGCATGGAACCTGGTCGGCCAGCACGGGGCTTCCGCCGTGGTGATGGATGGCAGCGTGTTTTGATATGGGGAATGGGAATCTCAGAAGCTGATTTGGATGGCGACGGCTTCCCAGAATATGCGCTGACTTCAATGGGTGACACGAAACTGCAAACTCTCGACAGCGATGACGATCCTCTGCGCCCGACCTATCGCGATATTGCATTTGAGAAAGGAGCAACCGCCCACCGACCGTATACTGGTGAAGAACTCAAACCTTCTACGGGCTGGCATGCAGAGTTCGCTGATTTCAACAATGATGGTCGGGTCGACCTTTACATCGCAAAGGGCAATGTGGAGGCAATGCCCGATTTCGCAGCTTTCGATCCTGACAATCTTTTGTTGATGCAGGCCGACGGCCAATTCGTTGAGTCGGGCGATAAGGCCGGCCTAGCAATACCCACGCGCGGGCGGGGAGCGCTGGTAACCGACTTCAACATGGATGGTATGTTGGACCTTGCAGTGGTCAATCGCGGTGGCCCCACCACGTTATTTCAAAATACTGGCGCCCGCTACGAAGGAAGAACGCGCCCTATGGGTAACTGGCTCGGTATTGAGCTGCGCCAAAAAGGAGGCAACCGAGACGCGATAGGCGCCACGATCTCAATCAAAACCGGGAATCACGTCCAGACCCGCAAAAAGCAGATCGGGGGCGGTCACGCTTCAGACCATTTGGGCTTTGAGCATATTGGACTCGGCGTTGCGGAACGCGCCACCGTGCGTGTCAAATGGCCAGATGGAACCTGGAGCCACCAATACCGTGTGTTTGCTAACAATTTCGTAGTTATCGAACGCCAAGCCAAGTCCGCCCGCTACTGGTATCCGACAAGATCAAAATAAAATTGTATTCAGCGAGCCCGGCATGCCGAAGAGTCAGGCGGCGCTGCTGAGCCAGCTTAATCCTGCGAGCACGAGTGCGGCAATGAAAACGGTTTCAGCCAGAATCAGAACAATGGCTTTACCCCCAACATCGAACACGCTCCGCAGGGAGGTTTTGATACCCACAGCAACGATCGCGGTGACGAGCGCCCACCTTGAGGCATGTTCAAGAAGCAGACCAAGGGACGGCGGAATCAACCCGAGTGAGTTAAGTGCTACAAGAATCAAAAATCCTGCAACGAATGCCGGAACGATAGGCGGCTTCTCGCCGATAGCAGCTTCCGACGAGCCAAAACGCCGGACTGAAAGTGCAATGATCAGAACGACCGGCGCGAGCATGGAGACGCGGATCAGCTTAACGAGCGTGGCCGTTTCGCCTGCCTGGGGCGAGATCGAAAAACCCGCACCGACAACTTGCGCGACATCATGGATCGTACCGCCGAGAAACACGCCGGCTTCGGTGTCACTCAGCTCCAGAAAAGTGCTGATGATCGGATAGGCGACCATGGCGATGGTCGACAGCAACGTTACGCCAAGTACGGTGAAGAGTAGTGCCTGTTCCGCCTCTACTTTGCCCTGGGGTCCGGGGCGTTGAGGTAGCACGGCAGCAATTGCCATCGCGGCGGATGCCCCGCAAATCGCTACGGCCCCGCCTGTCAAAAGACCGAACCGATAGCGACGACCGAGCAATCGCGCACCGACAAGACCGAAACCGATTGTTGAAAACACGGCTGCGAAAAGAAGCGCAACTATCGCAGGCCCCAACGCAGTGACCATCTCCAGGGAAACTCGCGCTCCCAGAAGCGCGACGCCCAGCCTCAACAGGGAACGGGCAGAGAACTCGATCCCTGGCCGCGCGCGGTCATCATCAATCAGGAAATGCAGCGTCATACCCAACAGCAACGCCATCAACATAGCCGGTGCGCCGTAGTGTTCCGATAAGAAGGTCGCGGCAAGTGCGGTTACGATGCAGGCCATCACGCCGGCCAGTAGTGCGGGCGAGCTGGCGACGAAGCTCGATGCATTTAACCATGTGCGGGTGATCATGCTCGAACAGATCTCGAGCTAAGGTGCAAACTCAATGGATCTGTTTTGATGGACTTGGCTCTGAGATGCTATCACGCCAATCAGCTGCAATATCGCCCTCTTGCGAACTGCAATGGCCCTGATCAACGTAGCGCAGAAAAATGCCCAGTCTGAGCGCCGTTTTCACGACCTCGGGCTGATTGCCCTCCGCAGGCAACATCGCATTTGTTGCCCGTTCCAATTCATCCATTTCTCCCGAACGCGCCGCCTTCAACATCCACATCGCAATGTTTTCGTCCTGGCTGACTTTTCGGCGGCAGATTTCGCAGCATGGCATCACGAAGTTGAAGCCAGTCGAGCGATTGTTTCGGATTGATGCCATAAAATCGCTGATGATAGCGACGCAGATTGCACCATTTTGGGCACCCAAAACCGCTCGGCCGGATTCAAGTGCGCGCTCGTAGGCTGCCGGCTCCGACCCGCAATAACTCATGCAGAACCATCGCATGCAGTCCAGAACCAGGGTCTCTAGCGTGTCCAATTGGCAGTGTTGGGTATAGGCAGCACTATCGTTGGTTTTTGCGCCACGTATCATCGCTTCAGCCCTTCTTTCTGCAATTGGTACCAAGCCACGACGTCTAAAACAGCGGTCTGAACAGAACGATTGTTCGCTAACAGATCGATACTCAAACTGAGGGTTGAGCTTGGCACTCCGATAATTGGATAATTAAACTCCACTTTAATGGTTCGAGAAATTTTTGCAATCTCGAATGCGCATATCCGCGGTGCGAGCATTCAGTATATTGTTTGACCGGATCCTGACTTAACGGACCGCTGCGGTACAAACTGCGCCGAACAAAAGAGCGACCCGCTTGAGACCGCCAAGGCCACTTCGCATCCTAGACAAACGACCAGCCTCGTACCGGTGGTTTGCCATGCAAAGATCCATTTCAACTCCGCGCTAGCCACGCTCGTGGAACCTTGTGAGGGCGTGAGCCGAGAAAGCCCAACCTTGTGCAGCACCAGCCCACAATCAATACCAGCCGGCACTTAGACCGCATGATCTGCACTGACCTTTCAGCTGAAAGCGCCCGATGCGGAACAGTGCCGCCTCGTCTCTGGCGGTAACTCACCTCATTGCGGCAGTTGGTTTCTTCCTGACCCAGCCTAGTTGGGGCGATGTTCCACCGCCCTGCGTCTCACCGACTTTTGCAGATGCTGGACCTGGCCCCGCGGCACTGGCTGCTGAAAAAAGCACAACAACAACACAGCGAAAGCGCGACATTGTGATCGCCCGCCACAACGTTGACTCTAAAACTTCCGATAACATACTGGTAAAGCTCCGTCGCTGCTTTCGTCCGATTGCAGCGGCAAGAGCAACTCACAACATCACGTGGAGATCACAGATATGGCCTTAAAGCTGACCCGCCGCACCGTAATGGCACTGATGGGCACATTGCCCTTCGTCAAACCTGCGGCAGCCGAAGGCGCAGTCGTTGAAGTGCATATGTACAACAAAGACCCTGAAAATCCGAAACTTCGGAATGTGTTTTCGCCTCGGATTGTGAAGATCAAGCCAGGTGACACCGTAAAGTTTCTCTCCACGGACAAAGGCCACAACAGCGTGACCACGAAGGGTATGATGCCCGAAGGAGCTGAAGCGTGGAAGACACGGATCAGCAAAGATGGTGAGGTCGTTTTCGATAAACCCGGCATCTATGGATACCATTGTGCCCCTCATTACGCGCTAGGTATGGTTGGCCTCGTCATCGTCGAAGGCGAAGGCATGGCAGCTAATCTCGAAGAGGCCAAAGCGGCCAAGAAACGCGGCAAAGCCAAAAAGATTTGGAAAGAAATCTGGGCTGAGGTCGAGGAAAAGAGCCTCCTTGGCTAATTGAGCAAACGATGCTCGTCGCTGGACGCAGATCTTGCGTCCGCGACGGGTCGCTCAGTCGACGTTCTCAATAGTTAGACGATACTCTCGCGGCTTAATCAGCGGCCTATCGTGGATAGACTGAACTCTGCCTCTGTTGTGAAATGAGTCCATCTTATGCTTCGCATGATATCCTGGCTTGTGGCGTTTGGTGTGGTTGTTCTCGTGGCGGCCTATATCGTCTTGGCGCCGATGCGGATGTCGGTGATCATTGATCGACAGGACGAGGTCATAGAACTGTATTTCGGACTTCCCGCTCGCGGTTTGAGCGAGGTGTTTGCTCTGCCCATCAGTCAGCTTCCCGGAGAGAGTAGCGCCGTCGATTTCGCAAAGATGCGTGAAGGAACATGGGATCTTGGTGACGCTTCATTTCAAAGCGTGGCTACCAGCCTGGGCGGAAAGCCCGTCGAGTTCGAAGCCATGTCGATGATGGTGCATCCCGACGATGAACGCCTACCTTTCCGCAACGCCCTGGACGGCACGCTGGCGGTAAGCGTCTGTGGCATTCCGATCCCCCAGGACGCGCAAAGCGTTCAGGATCTATATGCCTATGCAGGTTTCATCGCGATGTCGAAAAGTACCCGAGGTGATTTGAATTTCGATTTTCTCAGAACCGGGCGATTGCCGGTTCTCGTCGACATCAGTGACTTTGCAAATGGACGTCTCGTTAAACGTTCCTGGTCCGTACTTTGGGATGGCGGAAGCATCTCCTCTTGATCGTGTTAAGGTTGGAGCAGCGTTAGCTGGACCAAGTTGACCATTCAGAGATCGCTCCACGTTCATCGCGCCAGCGGCCTGTTTTAACTTCTGCGTTTTGCGGTTCTGCCGGGAAGATGAACAAAGCACCCACCATCACGTCGCCCGGCGTTACATCCAACCACTGGCGGATTGGTTCGTCCCGCAAAACTCCGCCACTGGACCAGTAGGTGGTGTAGCCGACTGCGGTAGCACGCAGAAGCAATGATTGCGAGAAAGCACCAGCTGCTGCAATATGTTCCATGTTGCGAAGACTTCCGACAAATGCACTCTCATCAGCAACTTCACCTTCAGGCGTGAACCAAGTGAGCGCCAAAGCATCTGCGGCCCGCAACATGCGCGCGACACCACCAATCGTTAAGCCCTCTTCTTCTGCGCGCTGCGCCAGTTTACGGCAGGCCGCGCCATCGAGCTTGTTCACCCGCCACGGTACCGCACTGCTTCCCTCTTCGTGGTCCGGATGCGGAAAATGAAAAGGTGCCATGGCTGCGTCGGAAAGCATGGCGTCTAGCTCCGCGTGATCGATTGAACCGGTGCGCGGCGATGCATCCGGTTCGGCCATGGTCTTCGCAGTCCGACGTTCACGAAGAATTCTACTCACTACGCGTGCGTCTTCGTTTGTGTGTTCGGTCAACTCTACAATCCTATCTGATTTTTGCAGACGCTATGCGCGTTCGAACTCGCCGTTCTTAACCCGCTTGAAAAGTGCGCGGAAAGCCTTGCGGGCGCCACCTGCATGACGCGTCTTCCGCGCTTGCTCCAAATTGCGCTCGTGGTCTCCAACCAACACCAAGCCGACCATTCCAGCCTCATAGTGCGGCACGCAGACGTAACCATATGTACCGTCGGTATCGAAGGTTACAGTCAAACGCTCATCGACGCCGCCGTTCCAAGACGGCCCGCCTTCCGGCACCATTCCGCGCTTGCTGGCGGCATTGTGCCCGCTTTCAAAGGGGACGAATGTGACGGTATCGCCGACATCGATTTTGAGAATTGGCGGATCGAACACGTTAAGCTCGTTTGGATCTCCACAGGCCGCATTTCGCATCAGCACTTCATGGCTGCGCCCCGGATTGGCAGCTTGAGCAAATGCCGATGCCATGAAGGGTGACAGACCGAGTGCCGCGATTAAACGGCGACGGGTAAGTCGCTCAAAGATTTGCTGAGACATGGATGTTCCCTTCAGGTGAAGTGACGAGATCGAGCGACACGCCGTAGGTTTGCGATACGGCATCATCTGCGAGCACCTGCGCCGGTGGACCATGGCGCATGATGCACCCTTCGCGCATGAGCAAGAGATTGTCAGCGAAACGCGCAGCGAGGTTTAGATCGTGCAAAGCCACCACCACGACGGCCTGTTTGGCGACTGCCGTTTCGCGGATAATCGTCATGACTTCGAGCTGTCGTCTTAGGTCCAAAGCGCTGGTGGGTTCATCGAACAAGAACACCTTTGGTTCCCGCACAAATGCCTGAGCGATCGATACCATCTGCTGCTGGCCGCCCGACAATTCACCCACATGTGCCTTGGCCATATGCCCAAGACGTAACTCTTTCAGAACGCTTGATACTGAATCGATATCCGCCTGTTCGACGCGCCAGCCATGCAAGCTCTTGCGCGCAAGCAACACCACGTCGAACACAGAAAGCGCCGCATTGGCGGAGAAGAGCTGAGGCATATAGCAAATCCGCCGCACACGTTCTGCATGGCGAAGTTTACCAAGGTCTTTGCCATCCAGCGTGACCGTTCCGACCCTTGCTTTGAGAAGCCCGGCGATGCACCGAAACAGCGTCGACTTGCCTGCAGCGTTGGGACCGATCAACGCAGTGACCTGGCCAGCGGCGAGATCGGAAATCTCGACATCGTGCAGGACGGGTTTTCGTCCGTACGCGAATGTCAGTCCAGTGACGGAAAGGCTCATTGCCAACTCCTCCTGCGCACCGAGAGGATCAGAGCAATGAAGAATGGGACACCGATCAGCGATGTGATCATGCCGATGGGATAGACCACACCCGGCGTGATGGATTTTGCGAGCAAAGACGTTGCGGAGAGTATGAGAGCGCTTGCCAGAGCAGAAACTGGGAGAAAGAAGCGTTGGTCTTCGCCCACCAACAGGCGCGCGATATGCGGACCAACCAGCCCAACGAATGCGATAACGCCTACGAAGGATACCGCTGTTGCTGCCAGCAGCGAGATGCCGACCAACATTTCGATACGGAGCCGTTTGACGTCAACACCCAGACTGGCAGCTTTATCATCGCCCATGCGCAACGCGGTTAGCGCCCAGTTGCGCGACATAAACCACGGCAGCACGATAGCCAGCATCGCCGTACAAACTGCAACCTTTTCCCACGATGCGCGCGCCAGAGAGCCGAGCATCCAAAACACGATCTGCGCAAGTTGGATTTCGTTTGCACCATACTGCATCAATGCAACCAGAGCATTGAACGTGAACAGCATTGCGATTCCCACGAGGATCATCGTTTCCGAGGTGACGCCTCGCAGGCGGGTAAATGCATAGAGAATTGCTGACGTCAGGAGTGCCATGACGAAGGCATTGCCGGACACGATCAATCCACCATATCCCGGAATCAGGCTCCATTGAGCAACAATGGCAAGTGCTGCACCGAAAGATGCAGCAGATGAAATCCCCAGAGTGAACGGGTCTGCCAAAGGATTGTGAAGGATTGTCTGCATCTGCGCGCCTGCAATGCCGAGCATGGCACCGATCAACAATGCCATCAGCGCGATGGGCAACCGCAAATTCCACACGATGACGCGTAACCCTGTTTCCGCATCGTCAGGTAACAAGAGGGTCTTTATAAAGGTTGCAAGACTCATATTGCTGGGACCGGAAGTCACGTCGAAAGTGAGCATGGCGATCGCGAAAACCAGCGCGCCCAAGACTACGAGAACACGACGGCGCGTGCCGCTGCGGTAGGCGCTTGATAGTCTGCGAACGGACATTCCGCCGGGCTTCGTCACAGTGTCGGCTGCGATCGTCATGGATCATTACCCCCAGATGAGAAATTGTCCGGGCACAAGTCGCGCACCCGGACATTCCATTGCTGATTTTACTTGAGGGTGGCCCAGAACTGGCCCGAGAGATCGAAGGGCAGGAATTGCTCATGCAATTCGGCCATCGTGGCTTGCGGGTCGACGTCTTCAAACTCATCAGGGTGCATCCACTTGGCGAGCGCCTGAAGGGCAACGAAGTGGTAGGGCGAGTTGTAGAACTGGTGGTAGATTGAGTGGAAGCGCTTGTCTTTGACCGCCTTCAGATCGGAGAAGCCGCTGCGGGCTGCCAGATCCGACAAGCGCTTGGCGTTGTTTGCCTCGTTCGCATCGTAACCCAAAAGCACGGCGGAAACCTCTGGACGGTCCTCTGCCCAGTTCGCACCAGTGCCGACAATCACATCTGGCTGGCTTGCGATGATGGCTTCAAGGCTGACGTTGCCACGATATGTAGAAAAGCGCTGGGAACCCCAATTGTTGCCGCCGGCCTGCTCCACCAAACGTCCGAAATTGTAGGGTCCGAAAGTGTTGCAGCAGGCATCCTTGTCCCATCCCGCCGCATTTTCGATAAAGACTGTAGGTCGTTCATCGGCCGGAATCTGATCGGCGACCAGAGTCACTTTGCGCATTTGCTGAGTGTAGTAATCGATAAATTCCTGAGCGTTGTCCTGCCGATCAAACACGCGGCCCATCAACAGCAAGGACGGCACGGTGTTTTCCGTGGCGTTGAGGCGAAAGTCGATGAAAATCACAGGGACGCCGACTTTGGCTAGGTTCTCGATAACTCCAGACTCTTGAGCCTTGAAGTGCGAGCCGAGATCCAGAATCACAAGATCAGCTTTCTCCGCGATCACTTTCTCGACCGAGAAATCACCTGAATACGGGTTCCCGAAATTGACAACCTTCTCTGTCTGCTCCGGAAATTTCGCCTTGAACTTCCGATAGGCATCAGGGTCGTATTTGATGAGGTCGTCCTTCCAGCCGATTACGCGCTGGAACGGATCTTTGCGATCGAGCAGGGCCACCGAATACATCATCCGCCCCTCGCCCAAAATGACGCGACTCGCGCCCTTTTCGACCTCAACCGAGCGACCTGCCAGATCGACGACTTTGATTTTCTCGGCCAGGGCGGCACCCGCCATCAGCACACTCAAAACCGCCGCAGCGGTCGCTCCCATGGTGGTACGAACCACCGATCTCAAAGTCGATTTCATGATTGCTCCTTGCGCAGGTTCAAAGCCTGCATTCGGTTTCTGCGTCCCGTAAATCGGGTAGCGCTGCGGCAACCTAATTAAAGTGGATAATTATAGTCCAGTTTTATCTTCTGGAAAAATTCCAATGTACCTCAGCGCTTGGACCATTCGGAGAACGTGGGTTGAAGCAATGGCTGTCGTGATTGGACGGGCAAATTGCGGATGGACGCACGTCTGCAAATTCGGCAGACCACTAGGATCATGCGATGAAAAATGCCCTTTGAGACGTGCCGCGAAAAGCCAGTGCCGACTAGAAGAGTGTCTCGGAAGTGCCTGCGACTGACACTTCCATGGGCAGACGGCCGCCTCGTGTCGGCTTCAACGCATGTCTGGCCAACACGCGTACACGGTCGCTTTCTTACGTGTGCAAGATTGCGCTTGAGCCTCGTGCTGATCTCAGCTCATTGTGGGATCGTAGATTTATCGGGGCCTTGGAAAAACTCCATCAGCGCCGCCTGATCTTCGCCGCCGAAACCGGCTGCCGTCATCATTTTGTGGATCTCCATACAAAGCGACGTTAGGGGCATTGAAGTGCCGGTCTGCCTCGCCAGATCTTGGGCAAATGCGAGGTCTTTCACCATATTGTCGATACGTCCCGTACGACGATAATCCTTGGTCGCGAAGCGCGGCATGTATTCTTGCAGGATAGCGCTGTCGGCCCTGCCACCGCTTAGCGCCTTTGGAATTTTTGCCGCATCTACACCCGCATCAAGCGCAAGTTGCGTTGCTTCCGCCACAGCCAGAAAGCCGAGACCGCATAAGACCTGGTTGATAATTTTAGTAGCCTGCCCGGCACCACTTGGCCCCATATGGGTGTAATTCGCCGCTACATGCTTCAGGCATTCGTGCGCCGCGTCCACATCGGCTTCCTCGCCCCCAGCCATAAGGGTCAGTTGACCGGACAGCGCTTTTGGCGCGCCGCCTGAAAGAGGAGCATCCACCCATCTCAGACCCGCTTTCTTGGCGTCTTCGGCGAGCGATTTTGTGCTGCCCGGGTCAATAGAAGACATGTCGATGAAAACCGAACCTGGCTTGGCACCACTTGCAGCCCCGTCTTCTCCGAAAGCGGCGATGCGGACGACCCGTGCAGCGTTCAGAGAGAAAATGATGTAATCGGCCTGTCGGGCAGCATCGGCTGCACTGGAGCCGGCGACAGCGCCTTTTGCAACGAGCTCCGCCACCCTCTGCTTGTCCAGATCGAATACGGCCAGGCTATTCCCGGTCTCCAACAGGCGTGTCCCTATGGCACTGCCCATGGCTCCTGCTCCTATCAGAGCGACTTTGTTTGTCATGATATCTTCCATTCACGGCGTCATGAGGCTGATGGCGTGCATCAGTCACGGACGAGTTCCGTTGTTCAGTCCAAATGATCTTAAGGAAGCTTGGCGCTAGACCGTTTCACCGGGTGCCAAGCGTGTTGGGGTTATGATGACTTCCCGGGTGGGCTCGCCCCGGATACGTGCGATCAGAGAGTCAGCTGCAATCTTGCCGAGGGCCTGTGTGCTTACAATTGTGGTGGTTAACCGCTGCGGCAGCACGGATGCCATTTCCATGCCGCCCCATCCGGCAACCGCGACATCCTCCGGCACCTTCAGGCTTTGAGATTGGCAGTAGAACAGGCCGCCAATGGCCATTGTGTCGTCCTGATAGTAGAGTGCATCGAGCTCGCTATTGCGGTTGAGGATGTTTTCCGTGCCGTAAAAGCCCGCGTAAAAACCCGGCCTGTCGTTGAGTATTTCAACCGAAGCCAGGCCGTTTTCAGCGGCCTCCAAGCCAGCACTGAAACCGCTCTGCCGTAACTTCGCTATACCCGGCGCTGACGCGTCGGCACCGACATATCCAAAATTCTTGTGCCCCTTACTGAGCATGTACAAAGCCATTTCGTGGCCGCAGTCGAAGTGATTGAAGCCGACTGACATATCGAGCGGGCTTGTGTTCAGGTTCCAAATTTCAGCCACCGGGATCGCCCGCGCCTTGATCAGATCACGAGTCGTTTGGGTATGAACATGGCCGCTCAGCAGCAAGCCTGCCGGTTGCCACGACAGGATATTCTTGATCCAAGTCTCCTCGGTTGCCGGCGAATTCTCATGCGCACCAATCATGGTCTGGTACCCCAATTTCGCAAGCGCCACATTGATGCTGTCGAGTACCGGACCGAACATCCCACTCGATAGATAAGGGATACTCAGGCCAATTATTGTGGAGGTCTGTTCGGAGCCAAAGGTCGCAGCGATTCTGTTCGGCACGTAGCCAAGCGCTTCCACCTGCTCCATCACTTTGGTCCGCGTCTGGTCGGTGAAACCGTCTGAGTTTCTAAGAACCCGAGAGGCTGTCATTTTGGAAACGCCGGCGGCCTTGGCGACCTGCGCAAGGCTAACAGCCTGTCGCTTGTCTTTTCCCTGTACCATCGCGCTCCCGTTCCACAGCATTCATGTTACCGGTAACATTTCACTTGACGCAGAATGAAATTGCAACCTAGGCTGCTTGAAATGTTACCGGTAACGTGGATTTATCGGAGCATAAAGGGCTTTGGGAGGGGCTTATGTCGGCACGGCCGTCGGGATTGTTTTTCAACGAAGTGGTCAAGTCCTTCGGCGGCACGCAAGCCTTGCGTGGGGTATCGCTGCACGTCAACCGCGGTGAGATTGTTGCACTGCTTGGCGAGAACGGCGCAGGCAAATCCACTCTCATCAAAGTGCTGGGCGGCATCCATGCGCCAGATTCCGGCGGCGTCATTATTGATGGTGCGCCCTACGCCCACAAACCTGGCAGCGCCAATGTCAGCCAGAAGGTTGCATTCATTCATCAGGATCTTGGTTTGATCGAATGGATGAGCGTTGCCGAAAATATGGCACTTGCTCAGGGCTTCAGCCGCAAGCGTGGTTTGATAGATTGGCGGGCCGCCGACAATCGTGCTGCAGAAGCACTTGCAAGAGTAAGTTGCACATTCGACCCGTCCACACGGGTATCCGATCTGACGCGTACGGAAAAATCTCTCGTCGCGATTGCCCGGGCGCTTGCCGTCGATTGTGATTTTCTCGTTTTGGATGAGCCGACGGCCAGTCTGCCCGCCGATGAGGTAGAGCGCCTGTTTGCCGCTCTACGCCCGTTACGCGAAAAAGGCGTGGGCATGATTTACGTCAGCCATCGCCTCGATGAAATTTTCAAGATCGCAGATCGGGTCGCCGTGCTGCGAGACGGTCAGATGGTTGGGATGCGCGATGTCTCCCACACAAATCCGGAAGAACTGGTCAGTCTGATTGTCGGCCGCAAGGCGCGCGAAATTGCTCGTCCAGAGGTCGCCGAAGGTAAGACGATGCTGACGCTGTCCGATCTCAAAACCGGCGATGTCGGTCCGGTCAACATGACCATTCGCCAAGGCGAGGTTGTCGGCCTGGTCGGGCTTCGTGGCGCAGGCCATGAAGACATCGGACGTTGCCTCTTTGGCGAAGTCGATCACACCGGTGACGTGGGTCTGGATGGAAAGACCCCGGATCTCTCTTCGCCGCGCGCAGCTATGCAGTCGGGTATCGGTCTCGTGGCCCGCGATCGGGTGGTGGAGTCCATCGCACCATCTCTGACCATTCGAGAAAACGCCTACATGAATCCTGAGGCGACCAACCGCCCCGCCCTATCAATGATGAGCGTGTCGAAGGAAGAAGACGCTGCGCGCAAGATGGGTGCTGAGCTGGGGTTGTCGCCCAATGATCCGACACTGGCCATTGAGGCCTTGTCGGGTGGCAACCAGCAGAAGGTTGTTGTTGGCCGATGGTTGGCCGCAGATCGCAAGTTGCTGATCGCCGAGGATCCAACCGCAGGGGTGGACGTTGGCGCGAAGGCCGAAATTTACTCGCTGCTGTTCGATGCGCTTGGCCGTGGCATGGGCGTTCTGGTGGTTTCCACCGATTTTGAGGAAGTGGCGAATATCTGCCACCGGGCCATCGTCTTCAGCAGAGGCCGCGTTGTCGAGGAATTGGAGGGCGTCAGTCTGTCCACCGAAACGCTTATCCAGGCAGCATCTGCAGGCGAAGTCACAAAAGAGAATTC
>JBCBZX010000388.1:0-2642 GCA_039815105.1 Pseudomonadota bacterium | reverse complement strand
GGCTAAATACTTAAAGACGCATATACTCGCACTCGATGCGAAGAAACCGGTGCATGAACGGTCAGCAAAGCTGTGTAGGCGGGCAAAGCGTTCTATTAGACCGCAACGTGTGAGTTTGCTCTTTCCGAGATTGCGCAATCGCAGCAAATGGCGGCTCAGCGGGCTGCGGCTGCAGCATTCGTTATGCGCGCCCAATGGCAGGTTTGGGCCGTAAGTGACTTAAGCCAGAGACAACCAAACACGACCATTTAATTCACCCTACGTCCGTTTGGGGCCGAGCTTGACCACGCTGGCCGTCACATTGGCATCATATTTCAAAACTGGTATGCGTTTGAACTCAAGGTGTAACATTAAACCTCGATCTTCATTATCCAGACGGTGAATCGTCTCGACACCACTGTTGGCAATCATCATCGCGCCGCGGCACGTTCCGCAATTGCCGTGCCGGCAGCGACGCCGGAAGACCAAGCCCACTGGAAATTGTAACCGCCCAGCCAGCCGGTCACGTCGACCGCTTCTCCAATGGCGTAAAGCCCTGGGACATCGCGGGCCTCCATCGTCTTTGACGATAGCGCCGTGGTGGCAATTCCGCCCGCTGTCACCTCGGCCTTTGCGTAGCCTTCTGTGCCTGTTGGTTGAAACGTGAGGTCCACAAGCATCTCGGCCGCTTCACCTAGCTCGGTATCCGAACAATTTCCAAGCTCCTTGCCGAGATCGATCTTTGAGGCAAGCACTTCAGAAAGGCGGGCCGGCAGGTGACGGGAAAGCGCGGCCTTGAGATGCGCTTTCGGCATCTCTTTTCGTGCAACACGCAAGGCTTCCCCGGCGTTTGGCAAGATAGAAAGCGAAACGGGATCACCGGGCGACCAATAGGAGGAGACTTGCAGGATCGCAGGCCCTGATAGCCCTTTATGTGTGAACAGTGCAGCCTCTTCAAAAGCCACATCCCGTACCCGAGCCTTGGCGGGAAAGGCAACGCCCGGAATGCCCTTAAAAGGCGCGTCTTCTTCGCCCAGCGTGAACGGCACAAGCGCTGGACGTGGTGTTACCATGCCGAGGCCGAAGCGGCGGGCGATGTCATATGCCACACCCGTCGCACCCATCTTCGGGATGGATGGTCCGCCCGTCGCGATCACCAGTTGGTCCGCTGTGGCGCCTGCAACCTCGAACTGGCCGTCGGCGTGGTTGATTTCGCCGATCTCCGTCGACAGGCGGAGCTCGACATTGCCACGGTTACACTCCTCAAGAAGCATTGCGACGATCTGCCTGGCCGACCCATCGCAAAAGAGCTGTCCCAATGTTTTCTCATGCCAGGCAATGCCATAGCCCTCGACAAGGGCCAGAAAATCCCACTGGGTGTAGCGGCTCAGCGCTGATTTTGCGAAATGCGGGTTCTCTGAGAGGAAGTTCTCTGGCGCTGAACCGATATTGGTAAAGTTGCAGCGTCCACCGCCCGAAATGAGGATTTTCTTGCCGGGCTTGTTGGCGTGGTCAATCAGCAGGACGCGCGCACCAGATTGCCCAGCCGTAGCAGCAGCCATCAGTCCGGCGCCTCCTGCGCCAAGGACAATCGCGTCGTAGTCTCGTTGCGTCATTTCTGCCCGGTGCCCATGAAGAAGAGACTGCCGCGCAGTCATTGGATCAGTGTTTCAGCACAGTTATCACCTTGGGAAAACGGTTCACACCACATTGCATTCTTTATTGTGCTTGCAGCAAAATTCTTCATCCGCGCTTTAGGGAAGTCGCTACCAACTGCTGACGACTGAACGTAGAGCCACAGTAGGACGCAGTCTTTGCGTATGCTAGCGCAGCGAACGGCTGGTGTGAGCCCATACGTTTTGAGGCCAGTATTGCAGCATCATGATGCAGAAATCGCCGGCACTTGTTGTGTCAAGCAATGGATTGCTCCGCCCTGCATGGGCGCAGCGCGCATTGGCAGACCTATGATATCCCGACCGGGGAAATGCTCGGCGAGCTCCGCACGGGCGGCTTCGTCCGCTCCGGAATCTTCACCTGCCAGAGGCATGATCACGGCACCGTTGCAAATGTAGAAGTTCATGTAGGGTGCTATGAAGTGGTGGCCGTCGGCTTCAAATCCGGACATGTGAGGAAACCCGACGACCTCTATCCCAGCGGTTTCCAGGAGCGCGCGCGAGGCCGCCAACGGTTTGAAGTTTATGTTGTCTTCCGGCACTTCAAGCATCAACACCCGACCGACCCCGATGAAACACATGAATAGGTCGATGTGCCCATCTGTTCCGTAGTACATTCTGTTAGGGCCACGCGTTTGATCTTCGGTCAGCCCTTCCTTTATCCAAATCACACGATCCAAGCCCAGGGCTTCAGATAGATCTGCCTCCACATGCTCTTTGCTCAGGTACCAATTCCGGGACGGATGCATCACGCACCCCTCCGGCGCAATCATCGTGCCGGCACCGTCGACGGTCACCGCGCCACCTTCCAGCACAACGTCGATTGGCGTTGCTTTTACTCCAATGTCTCGAGCGAGAGTTGCGCCCAGCCGAGCATCGCGATCCCGATCGGCATGCCGCTCTCCCCAAGCATTGAACCGAAAATGCCTCGCTTGCAGCTCAGTGCCGTTGGTTACAAAAATCGGGCCGTTGTCGCGCAGCCAAGAGCCG
>JBCBZX010000077.1:0-11266 GCA_039815105.1 Pseudomonadota bacterium | reverse complement strand
TGATTGGTAATTTCATCGATGGATGGAACAGAAACAGAATTGGACATGAAGGGCTCGAACCGGGCTCGCTTGGACGTTTTTTCCAACCTTACGCGACCAAGGCGGGCCAAACCACCCATTTGATAGGGTTGAAAGCTTGCCAAGGCCCGCTCGCTTCGCCCAAAAGAGACCATGTTTCTGGACAGCATCAAGCCACCGCAGCGCACCATTTATCACCGCTTCTACGACGTGTTGCTGCGCGTGATCAGCATGGTGTTGCTGGTGCTTAGCGCCATCGCATGGTTGCGCTTGGTGGGCGTGGGGGAGGTTGCCGACCTTGATATTGGCGTCAGGGGCTGGCGGTTTGACCTAATGCCAAACCATTGGCGGGTGGTGACCCTTGTGATGGCGGTGTTGGGTCCCGTGGCCGCTATGGGTTTGTGGATGCTGTCGTCGTGGGGAGTGGTGCTATGGCTGGCTCTCACCTTTTTTCAGCTGGCCATATTTGCGGTTTTTGCCGACAGGTTTGAGGCACGCCCGGCGCTGGTTGTGTTTCATTTAATCTGTGTTGGCAGCTTTTTGCTGGTCTGGCTTAGAATACGAATTCTGGACCGCAATCATCACCTGAGTTGAGCCCGCAGTCGCAGGCGCCGCCGGGCCGCACTGCAGCTGACTCAAGGTTAGCAACCTGCCAGCAGGTTTGCTGAACGAGGCGTCAACAGGTCCGCGCACGTAAATTGAATTTTCATATTGCCTTTTAAGTCGAGTTTTAGACGTATCAGATACAAGTGCTCCCATGGGTGGCCAAAAAAACCAAAAACACCCGCACAGAGAGGCAATTGTAATGAGTACTGCTCAAAAGGCGGTCCGGTCTTCAGACTGGGTCGGACAAGCACCGGAGGGGGATGGTTCGATCCGCCCACTCTATATGGAAGCACTGACATTGGTGGAACGGCTGCATCGTCGTCTTCTCGATGTCATCAAGGATGAGTTCGACCGCCACGGTCGCAACGACATCAATGCTATTCAGGCACTTCTGCTGGCAAATATTGGCGGCAGCGAGTTGACGGCAGGCGAGCTGCGCAGCCGCGGCTATTACCTGGGCTCCAACGTTAGCTACAATCTCAAAAAGCTGGTTGAGCTTGGCTTTATCAACCATGAGAAAAGCAAGGTGGACAAGCGTGCCGTGCGCATAAGCCTGACCGATAAGGGCCACGAGGTCGCGGAGATAGTGAACGATCTTTATGATCGCCACATCATGTCGATTGAACAGGTTGGCGGGCTGGATGAGGGCGAGTTTTCGCGCCTCAACAAATCACTGCAGCGCCTCGAGCGTTTCTGGACCGATCAGATCCTTTATCGCCTGTAGGCGCAAATCTCTGTGCGGGGCCGGGTGGAAATATCTACTCGGCCGGCACGGACCCACCGCCTTTTGGGCGGGTGGGAATGGTGGCCGGTACCCGTGTGGCATAAGCGTCGAAATCAGCGCGGGTTTGACGCAAATGCGCGTCGGTGAGCGGCAGTGACACGCCAAACATGGCCAAGGCCAGTACGATTGGGCCGATCCATACCAGCCACGATCCGGTGAGGGCGAGGGCTGCCAGGCTGAGACCGATCCATACGATCATCTCGCCTACATAATTTGGATGACGACTCATACCCCACAGGCCGCGCTCGAGCAGCTTGCCCTCATTTGCAGGGTCGCGCTTGAAGCGGGCAAGTTGGGCATCGGCAATTGCTTCAATGGCAAACCCAATTGCAAAAATGGCTATGCCTGCCCAAAACCAAAGCCCAAGCCCAAGCCCGGATGAGCCGGGTGTCCCGGGCGCGCCACCGCCGGACAATGTCGCAATAACGGGAAATTGAACGAGCCAGTGAATGATGGCTTGCAACACGAAAATCTTGAATAGGCTCGTCCACCAGAACGAAGCCCCGCCAGCCTGCCGCATGGCCGCATATCGGCCATCTTCGGCTGTTGCCGCCAGATGACGGATGATCAGGTGCGCCGCCAGACGCGCCGCCCAAACCGTGATTGCGCCAACGAAAACAAGCGTACCCAAGCTTATATTGTCTGCCAGCGCGATGCCCAGCCACGCAGTAACTGCAAAGCCAGGGCCCCAATAAAAGTCGACCACACCAGCATCTTGGGTCAGCACGCTGGCAACCCATACCGCTGTAAAGGCCGTCAGGGTCACAAGAAATGCGAGCAGCCAAAAATTGCTCGATACAGACTCTGTTAGCACGTCCATGGCACAAAAGCCTCACTTGTCAGTTTTGCCAAGCATTGCATGCTGGCAGCTATGCGCTTGGCCACCGGTCCGTCACAATTGAATGGTTGACGGATTGGTGAAAGCGCAACGCGTTGAAATGACCATGGGTGAGGTGATACATACACTTACCTCATCGTTTATCCGATGGACGTCGTTTCTACGCACCTCGAACGCAACTGGATGCAAGCGCATTCGTTATACACAGCCAATCATCTAATTACGGACTCTAAACCCCCCGATGGCCAAGAAGAACATGATCGCAGAAAGCTCCCGCGAAAATGGAGCTCCTAGGAAAGCAATGACGCGCCGCAGCTTGCTGGCCGCGACGGGAGCGTTTGGTGCAGCGGCGCTGGCGGGGCCTGCCTTCGCGCAGAACGCCATTGACGATTTCCTGCGCAATACAAAACGCGGCGGGCTGACCAACAGCTTTGACGGCACTGCCGTCGCGGGCGGCGGCAGCAACTCGATCCCCAATGTCACGACCTCCATGCCCGTGTTTTCTCAGCAAGTTGTTGGCCACCTGGTGGGCGCCATCGAAGAGTATCGCGGCATCGTGGCGCGAGGTGGCTGGCCCATCGTGCCCGCCGATCAGAAGTTGCGGGTCGGCGTCGTGCACCCCAATGTTTCGGTTCTTCGCAGACGCCTGTTCATCTCAGGCGATTTGCCGCAATCCGCGGGCGCGTCCGACAGCTTCGACACATTCGTGGACCAAGGCCTCAAGCGGTTTCAGCAGCGCCATGGCATGCCGGCGGACGGCGTCGCCGGGCCGTACACATTTGCCGCGTTGAATATTTCTGCGCCGGTGCGCCTCGGACAGCTGGAAACCAACCTTGTCCGGTTGCGGTCCATGTCAGGTTTCCTCGGCAATCGCTATGTGATGGTCAACGTGCCAGCACAGGAAATTGAAGTTGTTGAAGGCGAGCGCGTGTCGAGCCGCCATGCAGCCGTGGTGGGCAAGATCGACCGGCAAACGCCGATCCTCAACTCCAAAATCCACGAGATGAACATCAATCCGTACTGGACAGCGCCGGTCTCTATCGTCCGCAAGGACATCATCCCGCTTATGCGCAAAAACGCGCAATATCTGGTGGAGAACAAAATCCGCGTGTTCGATGGGCAGACAGAAATTGACCCAGTTACAATTGATTGGAACACCGAGGAAGCGGTGAACTATCGCTTCCGTCAGGACCCGTCCAAGATCAACGCAATGGGTTCGGTGAAGATCAATTTCCCCAACCCCCATGCCGTGTATATGCACGACACGCCGCAACAGAGTCTGTTCTCAAAACTGCTGCGCTTTGAATCGTCTGGTTGCGTGCGTGTTGCCAACGTTCGGGACATGATGGTGTGGCTGGCCCGCGACACGCCCGGCTGGGATCGCCGCACCATCGAGCGCACAATTGAAAGCGGCGACCGGGTAGATATCGATCTGGTGGAGCCGGTTCCGGTTTACTTCACCTATATTTCGGCTTGGTCCACAGGGCCCGGCGTCGTGCAGTTCCGCGACGACATCTATCAGCGTGATGGTGTGAGCGAACTCAACATCGGCACGAACATCTGATCACTCATGGTTGGCGGCGAACTGGACGAGGTTTACTTCGAGTTCCACGCCGTCGGCAACCAGATGCGTGTGGCGGCTATTGATGGTCGCTCTGGCATGGAAGTGGTGGTATTTGGCCCCGTTGGCACCCCTGAATCGCACCTCAAAACGCTGGGTTTGGCCAAGCTGAAGCGCCGTTTGGGCATCTCCGAGCCGAAAACCAAACCCGATGGCGACGACGGGCCTGGCATTCTCGTCTAGGGCAAATTCGTTCCACAGCTGCGGCCATGCGCGCCGCAAACTTGCTTTGGCAGCGCGTGCGCCCCGTGATATGGCCTCCTCACACATTGCTCATGAGGTTCCGCCATGTCTGAACAAGCCCGCGCGTATGACGCCAACGCCCACTCCGATTTCTTCACCAAGCGCGTGGAGGACACCGATGCGGAACTGTTTGCGTCGCTGAAGGGCGAACTTGGTCGCCAGAGCCACGAAATTGAGCTCATCGCGTCCGAAAACATCGTCAGCCGCGCAGTCCTCGACGCCCAGGGCTCTGTGATGACCAATAAATATGCCGAAGGCTATGTGGGCCGCCGTTACTATGGTGGCTGTGAATTCGTCGACGTTGCCGAGCGTCTTGCCATTGAGCGGGTCACCAAGCTCTTTGGCTGCTCCTACGCCAATGTGCAGCCTTCATCGGGCAGCCAAGCCAACCAAGGTGTCTTTTTGGCGCTCATTAAGCCCGGTGACACGATTTTGGGCATGAGCCTGGACGCGGGTGGCCATCTGACCCACGGCGCCAAGCCAAATCTCTCCGGCAAATGGTTCAACCCCGTCCAATATGGCGTTCGCGAGGAAGATGGCCTGATTGACTATGACCAGGTTGAAGCTTTGGCAAAGGAGCACAATCCGGCCCTCATTGTGGCGGGCGGCTCGGCTTACAGTCGCGTCATTGATTTCGCCCGCTTCCGTGAGATCGCAGACATGGTGGGCGCGTACCTTTGGGTGGACATGGCCCACATTGCGGGCCTTGTGGCTGCTGGCCTGCACCCGAGCCCTTTCCCGCATGCCCATGTGGCGACCACCACCACGCACAAAACGCTGCGCGGGCCACGCGGCGGCTTGATCCTGAGCAATGACGAAGCGCTGGGCAAGAAGTTCAATTCCGCCATCTTCCCCGGACTGCAGGGCGGCCCATTGATGCACGTCGTCGCGGCCAAGGCCGTAGCCTTTGGTGAGGCGCTGCGCCCGGAGTTCCGCTCCTACATTTCCAGCGTGCGGGACAATGCGCGTGCACTGTCGGAGCGTCTGAAGGGCCATGGGTTTGACATTGTGTCCGGCGGCACAGACACGCATTTGATGCTGGTTGATCTGCGCCCGAAAGGTGTGACGGGTAATGTGTCGGAAAACGCCCTCAAGCGCGCAAATATGACCTGCAATAAGAATGGCGTTCCCTTCGACCCTGAAAAACCAATGGTCACGTCGGGTATTCGGTTGGGCACCCCAGCCGCCACCACGCGTGGATTCGGCGTGGCTGAATTCCAGCAGGTCGGCGATTTCATTGCTGAAACGCTGGAAGGTTTTGCCGCCAATGGAGAAGAGGGCAATGCGGCGCTCGAGGCGGATGTGGCCAAGCGGGTTGTGGAATTGACCAGCCGTTTCCCGATCTACGACACCGCTTACTGAGCTGCCCGGGCCTGTTAAACGAGTAAGCCGTGGAAATGGGTTGGGCGCTGATTGCCCAACCCTTTGCATCCATCCTATCCACGGCCTATGTCAGCGCCATGCGTTGTCCATTTTGCTCATCTCCTGACACTCAGGTCAAAGACTCGCGTCCGACGGACGAGAACACCGCGATTCGCCGTCGTCGTTCTTGCGCGGCTTGCGGCGGACGCTTTACAACTTTTGAGCGCGTTCAATTGCGTGAGTTGCTAGTGGTCAAGAAATCCGGCCGCCGGATGCCCTTTGACCGCGAAAAGCTGGCCCGTTCTATCGCTGTGGCCCTTCGCAAACGCGACGTAGACCTTGAGCGCGTGGAGCAGATGATCTCAGGCATTGTGCGCCAGCTCGAGAGTTTGGGCGAGCCCGAAATCGCGTCGGAGCGCATCGGCCTCGCTATCATGGAGGGCTTGAAAGCCATCGATGATGTGGCCTACGTCCGGTTCGCATCGGTCTATCGTGACTTCAGCCAGGCGGAAGATTTTGCCAAGCTGATCAGCGAACTTGAAACCGGTCACGAATGAGCAGCGCATCCATGGATGAGCGGTATGTTGCGGCCGCTATTCGTTATGCGCGCAGGCATATGGGCCTCACCGGCACAAACCCGTCCGTGGCAACACTTATCGTGCAGCACACGCAAGCGGTATCCGTGATTGTTGGCCGCGGCGTGACCGCATTGGGCGGTCGGCCCCATGCAGAGCGCATAGCCCTTGATGAAGCAGGGCAGGCCGCTCGGGGCGCAACCGCCTATGTCACGCTGGAACCCTGCGCCCACCATGGTGTCACGCCGCCCTGTGCCCAGGCATTGATCGACGCTGGCGTGCGACGTGTGGTGACCGCCTATGTGGACCCTGATGCGCGGGTGGATGGTGAAGGCCACGCCATGTTGCGCCGAGCAGGGATAGAAGTTCGCGAAGGCGTTTGCTCCGCCGCAGCTGCCCAAGATCTTGCAGGCTATCTCACCCGCAAAAGGCTGGCACGCCCCCATGTTCACCTCAAGCTCGCCGTTAGCGCCGACGGCAGATTGGGATGTGAAGGCCAAGAAGTGGCAATTACCGGCGAAGAGAGCCGCGCCCAGGTGCATGTGTTGCGCGCGCAGACCGACGCCATTTTGGTGGGCGCGGGGACGCTACGGGCCGACGATCCCTCGCTCACATGCAGACTGGACGGCATGGAACACCGCTCGCCACTGAGGGTCATTTTGGGCGGTCGCTCCCAACTGCCGCTGGATGCCAAGGTGTTCATGACGGCGCGCGACGTGCCGACATTGTTGGTGCCAGGGGTGCCACTGGCTGCCGCGATGCGCGCGAAATTGAACTCCATGGGCGTCGAAATATTGGGCTCGGAGCCGGTGGATGGCCGTTCCCCTTGGCCGGAGCTGTTGGACGATCTGGGTGCGCGTGGACTATCCTGCCTGTTTGTGGAAGGAGGCGCTGCCGTGGCGCAGTCTCTCCTATCGTCTGGGCTGGTGGATGGTATCACCTTGCTCCAAGGGACTAAACGGCTGGGGGCTGACGCTATTTTATCTCCTTTGACAGTGGCCGATCTGAAGGCCGACAGCCAATGGCAATTGCGAGACGTTCGCCATTTTGGCCCAGACATTTGCCACACGTTTGAGCGGCCGCGGGTCTTCGAACCGAAACAGGAAAACAACTGATATGTTCACAGGCATCATCACCGATGTGGGAGAAGTGGTTGGCGTAAAGGATTTCGCAGAAGGAAAAGGCCTCACCATTCGCACGGCCTATGATGTGCCATCGATTGATATTGGTGCATCCATCGCCCATGCGGGCGTGTGCCTGACGGTCACCGAAAAGGGCGAGCGCACCTACAATGTCGAGGCCTGGGAAGAGGCCTTGCGCCTGACGACTGCCGGCAGCTGGCAGATGGGAACCAAGCTGAACCTCGAACGCGCGCTGAAAATTGGCGATGAGCTTGGCGGACACATCGTGTCTGGCCATGTGGACGGCAAGGCAAGCGTTGTGGCGGTCCAGGCGGAGGGTGATGCAACTCGGTTTACCCTCGATGCCCCGGCAGCACTTGCGCGGTTCATTGCGCCCAAAGGATCAGTTTGCCTTGATGGCACGTCGCTGACGGTTAATGCGGTGAACGGCGCACGGTTTGATGTACTGTTGATCCGGCACTCGCTGTCCGTCACCACTTGGGGGCAGGTCAAAGCGGGTGATGAGGTCAACCTTGAGATCGACACCATGGCCCGCTACGCCGCGCGCCTTGCCGAATTTCCCTCTTCTGTTGGGTCGTAAACGTTTAACCTCTTGAACCACACTTGAACCACAGGCGCGGGCGTGTTTCACCACGCGCCACAGCGAACTAATGAGAGCCACAAAATGCCTCACCTTCTCATCGTCGATGCACGTTTTTACGAAGACCTTGCCGAAGATCTGTTTGACGGCGCAACCCATGCATTGGGCGAAGCGGGGGCCACGTGGGATCACATCTCTGTGCCGGGAGCGCTGGAGATTCCGGTGGCGATCCGAATGGCCGACCAGGGCTCCAAATCCTATGACGGCTATGTGGCCCTGGGCTGTGTCATTCGCGGCGAAACCACCCATTACGACATAGTGGCCGGCGAGAGTTCCCGTGCGATCATGGACCTTGGCATTCAGCACGGCCTCGCCATCGGCAATGGCATTCAGACTGTTGAAAATCGTGCCCAAGCGGAGGCCCGCACCCGCCGCGCCGAAAAGGACAAGGGCGGCGGCGCAGCCAAAGCTGCCTTGTCACTTATCGCCGCGCGCCGGGCATTGGGTGCAGACCAGTGAGCGACGCTCCCAAATCCGCTTCCGCAAAGGGCCCCAACAAGCGAAGCTTGGCTCGCCTTGCCGCGGTGCAAGCGGTCTATCAGCTGGACGTGTCGGGCTCCTCGCTGACATCAATCGTCGCGGAGTATGAGACGTTTCGTTTGGGCCAAGAGATCGACGGTGAGCAGATGCTTGAGGCCGATGTCGGTTGGTTCCGAAACACTGTGGCCGGTGTGGTGCAGCGGCAGAAAGTCATCGACCCGTTGATTAACGGTTCTTTGCCCGATGCTTGGCCCTTGGCACGGATGGACACCACTTTGCGTGCGATCTTGCGCTGCGGTGTCCTCGAATTTCTCGCGCGTCGCGACGTGCCCGCCAAAGTCATCATCAGCGAGTATGTGGATGTGACCAAAGCCTTCTTTGAAGGCGATGAGCCCAAAATCGTCAACGGTGTGCTCGACCGCATCGGTCGCCAGCGCCGAGAGGGCGAATTGGATGGGCAGTTGGATGGGCAGGCAGTCGAAGCCACGCAAATGGATGCTGAAACGCTCGATGAAGTCGCTGGCGACACCGCCAACTGACCATGGCGGCTGAACTTGACGAGTTTGACCTGATTGCCCGTCACTTTGCCCCACTGGCGAAGGCCGGTGTCGATGTTGAAACCTTCAATCTGCAGGATGATGCAGCGACCATCCGCTCCCGGCCGGGCAAGCGTTTGGTGGTGACATCGGACTCTCTGGTTTCTGGTGTACATTTTTTCGGTGATGAGCCGCCCGCGCAAATCGCCCAAAAGGCACTGCGCGCAAATTTGTCGGACCTTGCGGGCAAGGGCGCCCAGCCGGTTGGCTATACGCTTTCCCTGCATTTGCCGTCCGACACCGGTGATGATTGGCTGGCGGACTTCGCCTCCGGCCTTGCGCAGGACCAAAAGACCTATGGCATCACGTTGTTGGGTGGCGACACAACCGCCAGCCGAACCCTCGCCATCGCCATCACGGCAATTGGCGAAGTGGCTGCGACCTATCCCGCCCGACTGGCGGCCAAAGTCAGCGACGACATATGGGTCACAGGCACAATTGGCGATGCTGCCATGGGATTGAAACTCTACGAAGGCACTTTGGCCGTGGGCGGCGACCTTGGCGGCGAGCATGGCGATTTTCTGCGCGATCGGTATCGACTGCCGCAACCAAGGCTTAAGATGGCTTCCATCATCGCGGCCCATGCAAATGGGGCGATGGATGTGTCGGACGGACTTTTGGCGGATCTCGCCAAGATGTGTCGCGCTGCGGTCGTCAGTGCTCAAATCAGGCAAGCTGACTTGCCAATAAGCCCGGCGGCCCGTGCGGCGCTTGAGGTTTTGCCCCACACTGATCTTTCGGCTTTGTTTGCTGGCGACGATTATGAAGTTCTGTTCACCGCCGATTCAGAGGCTCGCCTGGCGATTGAAGAACTGGCGTCAGCCTTGCCTTTCGGCGTCACACGCATAGGTCACATCACAGATGCTCACAGCAGCGGTGAAGTTTTGCTGATGGACGAGCAGGGCAATCCAGTTCAGCTTGAAAGCACAGGCCACACGCATCGATTCTGAGGGCCGATAGGGAGCCTTGATGACGCTAACCGCAGACGTCTCCAACAATTTCCAGTCCATCGGCAAGCGCAATGTGGTGGTGCTGGCGCTGGCCACCAGCATCTTGGGGCCGGTGGCGCCCATCTCCATCGCCACCGCTGGCCTGGCCGGGCAAACGCTGCTGGGCAATGGCCATATGATGGCGACTCTGCCGGTCACAGGCTTCAATCTGGGCATCGGGCTCGGCGCGATCCCCGCAGCGCTTCTCATGCGCCGTGTTGGGCGCAAACGCGGTTTCATGGCCGGGGCTGGGGTTGCCTTTCTCGGTGGTTTGGTTTCAGCGCTCGCACTGGTCTATGGCCTGTTTTGGCTGTTTGCCGCCGGCGTCTTCACCATCGGCACCAGCTACGCCTTCGTAGCGCAATATCGCTTTGCCGCCGCCGATTATGGCGATGAGGATTTCAAGGCCAAGGCCATTTCATGGGTCATGCTGGGTGGCATTGGTTCGGCAATCATCGGGCCGCAATTGGTCATTTACACCAGTGAAGCTCTCGCGCCTTACAGCTTTGCAGGAAGCTATCTCGCCATATGCGGTGTCGCAGTGGTTGGCATGTTGCTGTTGGCATTTTTGCAACGTGCGCCAACGGCCGGGCAGGGAGAGGAGCTGGACGGGGCCAGGGGCCGCCCCCTGTCGCAGATCGTTCGGCAGCCACGTTTCATTGTAGCGGCATTGGTCACCATTTCCGCTGGCTCGTTGATGAGCTTCGTGATGACCGCCGCCCCCTTGGCCATGATCGCCTGCGGCTTCTCGGTGGCAGATGCAGCCATGGGCATTCAATGGCACGTCATCGCCATGTTCGGACCGAGCTTTATCACCGGCAATCTCATTGCGCGTTTTGGCAAAGAGCGGATCGTTGCTGTGGGCCTAGGCATCCTGGTGGCCTGCGCGCTCGTTGCACTCTCCGGCATTGAGCTTTGGCAGTTCTGGCTGGCGCTCATCCTGTTGGGCGTGGGTTGGAACTTCGCCTTCATCGGCGGCACAACGCTTGTGACAACCACCTATCGCCATGAGGAGCGCCAGCGCGTGCAGGGCTTCTTCGACTTCCTGGTTTATGGTTTTGCGGCCCTTGCGTCTGGGCTCTCGGGTGTTGTTCTCAACCTTGTGGGCTGGAACGTTGTCAACCTGATCGTGTTCCCAGTCGTGGCGCTGGCAATCGGTTGTTTGGTCTGGCTGGCGCGCCAAGCGCCACAGCCTGTGTCGGCCTGAATCAAAGATTGATGTGCTCAGCGTTTAGATAGCCGTGTTCTTTCGTCCCATCTTCGGTTGATTTGTGTCCACCGAAACGATTGAGTTTCGCCCGGAGGAAGCCACAGCTTCTGGGAGAATCAATCTGCGGCACCGTGTGCCGCTTTGGGGGGACTAAATGTTAAC
>JBCBZX010000384.1:0-2711 GCA_039815105.1 Pseudomonadota bacterium | reverse complement strand
TTGGCCATGATGGTCATATAGCCCTCAGAGCCCGGTACGGTGACCTGTGTCACCGGAACAGACAGCAACAGCTGCTCCGGGGAAACAAGTTCAAAAGTAAAGGTATCAGCCATGATGGTTTCCGCTTCCGTTCAATCAGGCCGCTTCTGCAGCCATCTTTTCGGCCTTGGCAATGGCTTCGTCGATGCCGCCACACATGTAGAAGGCAGCTTCTGGCAAATGGTCATACTCGCCTTCGATCAAACCTTTGAAGCTCTTGATGGTGTCCTCGAGGTCAACCAGTTTGCCGGGCGATCCTGTGAAGATCTCCGCCACAAAGAATGGCTGTGACAGGAACTTCTCAACCTTACGGGCACGGGCGACGGTGATTTTGTCCTCTTCGGACAATTCGTCCATACCCAGGATCGCGATGATGTCCTGCAGTGATTTGTAGCGCTGAAGGATTTCCTGAACGCCGCGGGCGACGCCGTAATGTTCTTCGCCAATGACCTGTGGATCGAGAATGCGCGATGTGGAGTCCAATGGATCCACAGCGGGGTAAATGCCCTTCTCGGAGATCGCGCGGTTTAGAACCGTTGTCGCGTCCAAGTGAGCAAAGGTCGAAGCAGGTGCAGGGTCGGTCAAATCATCCGCTGGCACGTAAACGGCCTGCACGGAGGTCACCGAGCCCTTTGTGGTGGTCGTGATGCGCTCCTGCATGCCGCCCATGTCGGTACCCAGCGTTGGCTGATAGCCCACGGCCGAAGGGATACGGCCAAGCAGCGCCGACACTTCCGAACCAGCCTGGGTGAAGCGGAAGATATTGTCCACGAAGAACAGCACGTCCTGGCCTTCGTCGCGGAAATGCTCTGCAATGGTCAGACCGGTGAGCGCCACACGGGCACGTGCACCTGGAGGCTCGTTCATCTGGCCGAACACGAGGGCGCATTTTGAGCCGTCGGTTTTGCCGTTGTTTTCCTTTGGATCGGTGTTCACGCCGGACTCGATCATCTCATAGTACAGATCGTTGCCCTCGCGCGTCCGTTCGCCCACGCCAGCAAACACGGAATAGCCGCCGTGCGCCTTGGCGATGTTGTTGATCAGCTCCTGGATGAGAACTGTCTTGCCAACGCCGGCGCCGCCGAACAGACCAATTTTACCACCTCGCGCATAGGGTGCCAGCAGGTCCACGACCTTAATGCCCGTCACAAGCACTTCGGCCTCCGGTGACTGGTCAACAAAGTCGGGCGCAGGTTGGTGAATGGCACGACTCTGTGTGGCGCCAACTGGGCCAGCCTCATCAATCGGTTCACCGATCACGTTGAGAATACGACCGAGTGTTTCATCGCCAACCGGCACAGAGATGGGCTCGCCCGTGTCGACCACGCTCTGGCCGCGCACCAGACCTTCTGTGGCGTCCATGGCGATGCAGCGGACTGTGTTCTGACCAAGGTGCTGCGCAACCTCCAAAACCAGGCGGTTGCCATTATTGTCTGTTTCCAAGGCGTTCAGAATGGCTGGCAGATGATCGTCAAACTGCACGTCCACAACGGCGCCAATGACCTGGGCCACCGCACCGTTTGCAACGCTTGCCACCTTCTTAGGAGCGGCTGTTTTTTTGGCGGCCGCTGGTTTCTTCGCCGCCGGCTTTTTAGCAGCGGGCTTCTTTGCCGCCGGTTTCTTGGGTGCTGTCGCCATGGTGATGACCTTCCCGTTAGGTGTTCGCTACAGCGCTTCCGCGCCAGAGATGATTTCGATGAGTTCGTTGGTAATCTGGGCTTGGCGCTGGCGGTTGAAGCTCAGCGTCAGGCGATCGATCATTTCGCCCGCATTGCGCGTGGCATTGTCCATGGCGCTCATGCGAGCGCCCTGTTCGGACGCGGCATTCTCAAGCAGCGCCCGGAAAATCTGAACTGTGAGATTGCGTGGAAGCAGTTCCGATAGGATCTCTTCTTCACCCGGCTCATAGTCGTAATGAACTTCGGCGCTTTCCGCCGCCTCGTCGCCCGAGCCAATTTTACCCGGATTGGCGGGAACGATCTGCTGCGCCGTTGGGATCTGGCTGATGACGGATTTGAATTCCGAGTAGAACAACGTGCAAACGTCAAACTCGCCCGCGTCGAACATAGCCATGACTTTGCGGCTTACATCAGATGCGTTGGCGAAGCCGACCTGTTTGGTGTCTCGCATTTCGATGCGGTCCACGATGATCGACTCAAATTCCATTTTCAGGGCGTCGTAGCCCTTTTTGCCAACGGTGATCATTTTCACCGTCTTGCCTTCGGCCATCAAGGCGCGGGCGTGTTCACGCGCCAAGCGGGCAATGGAGGAGTTGAAGCCGCCGCAAAGGCCGCGTTCTGCGGTAGCCACCAGCAGAAGGTGGACCTTGTCACTACCGGTACCAACCATCAGTCGCGGGCCGCCTTCTGCGCCCTCCATGCCGCTGGCAAGATTGGAAAGCACGGTGGCCATGCGCTCAGAATATGGGCGCGCTGCTTCCGCTGCCGTTTGCGCTTTGCGCAGTTTGGCGGCTGCAACCATTTGCATGGCCTGGGTAATTTTCTGAGTTGCTTTCACCGAAGCGATGCGAACACGTAGGTCTTTAAGCGAAGCCATATCGAGCGGAACCGAAGGTCAGAATGCGGACTGGCTCTCCGATTAGAGAGCCGGAAAAACTGCCGGGCGGGAGCCCGGCAGCAAGGAGTTAGCTGTAGGTTTTGGCGAATGCGTCG
>JBCBZX010000167.1:0-6639 GCA_039815105.1 Pseudomonadota bacterium | reverse complement strand
TGCCAGGAAGAACCAAAAAATATGGGCTCCTGGAGCTTCATCGAGCCCTATCTGGAATGGGTACTGGCCCATATTGGCGCGGAGCATGAGCGGCCGCGCTATGCGGGTCGCGCCTCCGCAGCGTCCACGGCAACCGGCCTCATGAGTGCTCACAAAGCGCAGCTTGATGCCTTCCTGGAAGAAGCTCTCGCATAGACCGGACAAGCACAAATCCTGACAATTACGACCGATAAGACATGCCAAACTGCACTGCCAGTTAGGCAAATAAGGACAAAAAGATGGCAACTGAAATCCGCGTTCCAACCCTTGGCGAAAGCGTTGCTGAAGCCACCGTGGGCACTTGGAATAAAAAACCCGGCGACACGATTGCGCAGGACGAAATTCTGCTGGAACTGGAAACAGACAAGGTGTCGGTGGAGGTGCCTGCACCTGCGTCGGGCACATTGGAAAGCATCGCCGCCAATGAGGGCGATACGGTGGGCCCCGACGGCCTGCTGGGTTTGATCGCTGAAGGCGCAACAGGGCAAGTCAGTGCTCAGGTTCCCACGCCGCCCGTACAGGAAGCCTCCGGTGGCATCCAACAAGGCAAGCCGGAAGCGGCAGCTGGCAATCTGGTGGATGTGGTGACTCCATCTTCAGGCGAGAGCGTCACGGAAGCTGATATTGGCGAGATTTTCGTCACCGTTGGCCAAGCTGTCAAAACAGATGACCCACTGCTGGAGCTGGAAACGGACAAAGCTGCGCTGGAAGTGCCAAGCCAGACCAGCGGTGTGGTGCGCGAAGTCGCGGTGAGCCAGGGCGACACGGTAACCCCCGGCACCCTGCTTATGCGCATTGAAGAAGGTGCCACCGGCGATGGCACGGGCTCCAGCGCGCCTGCTCCAGCCGCAGCGCCCGCAGCCACCGCATCGGCGTCAGCTGGCTCTTCTATGCCGCCCTCACCGGCAGCAAGCAAGATCGCCACTGAAAACAGTGTCGATGCCAGCGCGGTCTCTGGCTCAGGCAAACGCGGCCAGGTTCTCAAGGGCGATGTGCTGGACGCCATCGCAAAAAGCACAACATCTGCGCCAGCGCCAGCTGCCAGCGCACCCCGTGCCGCATCTTCGCAGGACGATGCACCCCGCGAAGAGCGCGTGAAAATGACACGTCTGCGCCAAACCATCGCGCGCCGCCTCAAAGACGCTCAAAACACCGCCGCCATGCTGACGACTTACAATGAAGTCGACATGTCCGGCGTCATGGGCATCCGCAAGGATTACAAAGAGCTGTTCGAGAAAAAGCACGGCGTAAAGCTGGGCTTCATGGGATTCTTTGCCAAGGCTGTGACCCATGCCCTCCAGGAGATTCCCTCCATCAATGCAGAGATCGACGGCACGGACATTATCTATAAGAACTTTGCGCACATCTCCGTCGCCGTGGGAACCGACAAGGGTCTCGTGGTACCCGTGGTGCGGGATGCCGATCAGATGTCCATCGCTGAGATCGAGAAGGAAATCGGACGTCTCGGCCGCGCCGCCCGCGATGGCGAACTGTCCATGGCAGACATGCAAGGCGGCACCTTCACCATTTCAAATGGCGGCGTGTATGGCTCGCTCATGTCGAGCCCGATCCTCAACGCACCGCAATCTGGCATTCTCGGCATGCACAAAATTCAGGAACGGCCGGTTGTGGTGGGCGGTGAAATCGTTGTTCGCCCGATGATGTACCTCGCCCTGAGCTACGATCACCGCATTGTCGATGGCAAAGAAGCTGTGACATTCCTGGTGCGCGTCAAAGAGAGCCTGGAAGATGTCAAACGGCTGGTGCTGGATTTGTAGGTAGATGGGCTTTTGGATCGAGCTTTCGGAATTGCTGCGAAACTTTGGCTTCGCTGCAGCTGGTGCAGTAGGTGCATGGTTAGCGTTTATGCGATTAAGGCCCGCATCTGCGCAAGCAAGTGCTGCTACAGAGCAAGCCGAACTCGCTCAGCGAAATTTGTCTCATAGACTGTTTCGAGATGCTACAAATGATCTAGGTGCCGAAAATCTTGAGGTTCGGGTGGCAGCCTTATTCGTTCTTGATAATTTATCGGCTGACTACCCGCTTATGGACTACGCTGCCATTCAGGTCATAAGCGCCTATCTAAGACGAAGAGATCAGACTTACGACAGTCAGAACCCGCCCATCGACGTCGTTACGGCTACGTCAATCATTGAAGAAAGGCTTACTCTCGATGGCAACACTAGCTGAAAAGCGAGAAATCCGCAGGCAGGCCATTTCTAAGATCAGAAGAAGCTCAAAATCTGGACGGCTTGTGACAAAGGCGGTTAGAAAGTCAGCTAAAACACTTGATCTTCATGGCGCTTATATACCGAGAACTTCCCTGCGTCACGCATCTTTGCGTAACGCCAATCTCACCAATACAAACCTATCGGGTGCGGATTTGAGCGGCTCGGATTTGCGAGGAGCAATTCTGGAAAATGCCGATCTTCGCGGTGCTAATTTGACCGCTGTGAAAAATCTTACGGCAGAACAATTACAGTCCGCCAAAGTTGACGCACATACCCGACTGCCGGACTATTTGACCCCAGAAAGATAACTTACTTATGTCCTACGACCTCATCGTCATCGGCTCCGGCCCAGGCGGCTATGTATGCGCCATCAAAGCGGCCCAGCTTGGGCTGAAAGTGGCTGTTGTTGAAAAGCGTGCCACCTATGGCGGCACCTGCCTGAACATTGGTTGCATACCGTCCAAGGCGCTCCTGCACGCATCCGAAGTGTTCCACGAAGCGGAGCATTCTATGAAGACGCTGGGCGTGGATGTGGGCAAGCCTAAGCTCGATTTCGCAGCCATGATGAAACACAAGGACGACACGGTGAAAGCCAATGTCGACGGCGTCGAGTTTCTGTTCAAGAAGAACAAGATCGACGGCATTCACGGCCATGGCCGGATCGTCTCCGCTGGAAAAGTCGAGGTGGAAGCCGAGGATGGCTCCAAACAGACCATTGAAGGCAAGAACATCTGTATCGCCACCGGCTCGGACGTGGCGGGCATTCCGGGCATCGATGTTCAGATGGACGAGAAGACAATTGTCTCTTCCACCGGTGCCTTGGAGCTGGACAAAGTGCCCACCAAGCTCATCATCGTGGGCGGCGGCGTGATTGGGCTGGAGCTGGGTTCGGTTTGGCATCGCTTGGGCGCGGAAGTGATTGTGGTGGAATATCTGGACACGATCCTGGGCGGTATGGACGGCGACACGTCACGTCAGTTCAAGCGTATTCTTGAGAAACAGGGCATCACGTTCGAACTTGGAGCCAAGGTTACGGGCGTCGAGAAAAGTGAAAGCGGTGCCGCTGTTACTTTTGAGCCTGCAAAGGGTGGGGACGCCACCACAATTGACGCCGACATCGTTCTTATTGCCACCGGCCGACGCCCCTACACGGACGATCTGGGCCTCGACAATGTCGGCGTCGAAACCGAGCGCGGCATGGTCAATATCGACCACAATTTCAAAACAAGCGTGGACGGCATCTACGCCATTGGTGACGTCGTGCGCGGCCCTATGCTCGCCCACAAGGCGGAAGATGAAGGCGTTGCGCTTGCGGAAATGCTGGCTGGACAACAGCCCCACGTGAACTACGACGTTATTCCAGGCGTTGTTTACACAGCACCTGAAGTCGCCTCCGTTGGCAAAACGGAAGAACAGCTCAAGGAGGCCGGGGTTGCCTACACATCTGGCAAGTTTCCCTTCACAGCCAATGGGCGTGCACGGGCAATGCTGGCCACCGATGGGTTTGTGAAGGTGCTGGCGGACAAGGCCACGGACCGCGTGCTGGGCGTGCATATCGTGGGGCACGGCGCAGGTGATTTGATCCACGAAGCGGCGGTGCTGATGGAGTTTGGCGGCTCGTCTGAGGATCTGGCCCGCACCTGCCACGCCCATCCCACAATGAGCGAAGCGGTTAAGGAAGCGGCACTCGCCACCTTTGCAAAGCCTTTACACATGTAAGGCCTTCAATTGGCAGTCATTGGAATAACTGTGATCATCTTCCAGGAGTTCGAGGTGCTCGACGTGTTCGGGCCACTCTCGTTCTTTGGAATGCTGCCAGACAGCTTTTCGTGCCAGCTTGCATCGATCGGCGGGGGCATGATTGCCAGCAGCGCAGGCCCAAGGGTACAGACGGCTGCGCTGGACACCTCCAAGTTGAAAGACAACTGGCTCGTAGTCCCCGGTGGTCGCGGCACCAGAGCACTGGTGGAGGATGCCAATTTTCTGGCCACACTTAGTGAAGCCAGCGCCGCAGCATCTCGAGTTTTGACAATATGCACCGGTTCAAGCCTGCTCGCCGCCGCAGGGGGCTTAGACGGTAAGACAGCAACATCGAACAAGCTGGCGTGGGATTGGGTGACCGCACAATCCAACAAGGTGAACTGGGTTCGGCAAGCACGCTGGGTGACCGATGGAAAATTTACCTCCTCATCCGGAGTATCCGCCGGAATGGACGCCGCTCTGGCTTTGATCGCAGAAAGCCATGGCATCGAGGTGGCATACCAAGTTGCCCGCTGGGGCGAGTATCGATGGAATGAGGATTGTAACGTCGACGAGTTTGCCTGATGATTTGAACCTGCCCGAATGGGTATACGACCCCGTATCGGGGTGGCTAACCTGCTTGGAGATAAGCATGTCGTCCGTACGAGAAGTCGCCGCCAAACTTAATCCCAACATTCTGCCCGGCGCGGACTGGGGGGATGCGTATGAAGCCGAGATGGCCAGACCCTTCGCAAACGCACGCGAGGCGGGCAATTGCATGGCGGCGAGTTTTCCCGGCTGGATGCAACCCATGTTGAAGCTTCGCGATGGTCTCACCTCGATTGCTGGGCTGAAGGGCACCGATGAGCTGCAATCCAAGGCCGATGCAGGCATGGATGCTGTTGCGTTCTTTCCGGTTATCAGCGAAACCCACGAGTGCCTGAACGTTGGAACCGATGACAAGCACCTCGATTTTCGGCTCTTGATCGAACTCGACGCGGCCCCGAGCGGAGCCCAGATTGTGCGGCTGACGACGCTGCTCAAGCGACACAATTTTGGCGGTCGCGCTTACCTTGCCACCATCATGCCGTTTCACCGCGCTGCCTGCAAAGGGGCGTTGGCAAATATGGCCAAGGCGCGATCCATGCCTCAGGCCGCCTGATGCGCTGGGCCATCATTTCCACCGGCAATATCTCTACTAAATTTGCAGAAGCCTTTGCCGACGGACCGTCCAGTTCACAGTTGGTGGCCGTGGCGTCTCGCACGCACGAAAGCGCTGACGTGTTTGCCGCCAAACACAATATTCCAAATGCCTTTGCAACGGCACAGGATTTATTCACGTCAGGCGTTGCGGACGTGGTCTATATCGGAGCCCTGCACCCATATCATCTGCCCTTGGCGACGACGGCGCTGGAAAGCGGTCATCACGTGCTCTGCGAAAAGCCGATGACCATGAATGAAGCGGACACAAGGCGGCTGACCGAATTGGCAGCGTCGAAGGGTCTGTTTCTCATGGAGGCCATTTGGGCGCGCTTTCTACCGGTGTTTCAGCAGGTCAATGCCTTGACCCAAACGGGGGCGATAGGTGAGCTGAAATCGGTGGCGGCAAGCTTCTCCCTTGGTCGGCCCTTCGACCCGACAAATCGTCTCTATGACCCCGCGCAGGGGGGCGGCGCGATGCTCGACTTGGGCATCTATCCACTATGGCTGGCCACATGGTTGTTGGGCGATGGCGAGATACAAAGCCTTGACGTCACTCCCGCGCCGAGCGGGGTTGACGATACGCTGGCGCTGACCATGACGCACGCCAATGGGGCGAAATCGCATGTGGGGTGTTCGATATCCGGCCCATTGGGTGGCCCCGCCACCATCACTGGCAGCCACGGTACCATCCATATTCCAAGCCAGTTCTATTGCGCCGAAGAGCTTACCGTCACGCGCAACGGGGAAACCCGGACGGTGGCTTGCCCCATGCGTGGAAATGGTTACGCCCACGAAATCGCTTATGTGGAGGACTGCCTGGCCAAGGGCCTCATTCAAGCGCCTGCGCTGCCTCATGCTCTGTCGGTGCAATTGGCACGCAAGATGGACTTGGTGATCGAAGCCAGCCAAAGCTGAGTGGCTAGCGCGCGGGTTCGCGCTCGAACATTGCTTCGCCGCGTTCCGTCCGGCCGTCACCACTGACAAATTGCGATATGAAGGTGCCCCGCACAAGCAACCCTGCCTGCTCCAACCGGGCAGATCTGAGCGCGGCAAAGCTCTCAACCGATCCTTCAAAGCCGCCATCGACGGGGTTCAAAGGCATTTTCGGCCACTTGCAGGGTGTTCGACCACAAGCCGTATGCACGACGCCGGTAAGTTCCGTGTCGAGCCCGCTGCAGCGGCCCTCAATTTCAAGTTTCACAACCGAGCCATTTTCGTCACCGGGCTGAGAAGCTTGCCAAACGCCCTCCAATTCATGGGCAGGGCAAATACGAATGGTGGCCTCGTCGGCCGGCTCCGCATCACAGCTGGCAAGCAAGGGCACCGCCAAAAGCAACGCCACTTTTTGCCAGCCACCAACCCCCATCAGCTAGCCATCGGTGCCCACTGGCGTGACCGTGTAGCCTTTCTGTCGCAACAGGCTCAC
>JBCBZX010000003.1:0-24795 GCA_039815105.1 Pseudomonadota bacterium | reverse complement strand
TGGCCGCAGCCAAATGGTACCACACAGACGTGGACCGCCTGACCATGAAGGCCCTCATGGAGCGCAATGACGGCCCGGCGACCCGAGATGCGATCATCTGGCTGGGCCTGCTGCTCTGCTTGGGGGGCATGGCTGCATGGCTCACCACCTTCAACGGTTGGCTATCGGTTCCATTCTGGCTGGCATATGGGGTATTTGCAGCGTCCGCTTCTGATGCGCGCTGGCACGAATGCGGCCATGGAACTGCCTTTAAAACGCGGTGGAAGAATAAGGTGATCTATCACATCGCCAGCTTCTACCTGTTCCGCAATCCGGTGGCCTGGCGGCGCAGCCACTCCCGCCACCATTCGGACACCATTATTGTCGGCCGCGACCCGGAGATCGCTTATATGCGCCCGCCGGACTTTATGCGACTGCTCTTAAATATCGTCGGTCTGGACGATGGCCCGGCACAGATAAGGCACATGGTGAAATTTGCCCTGGGCAAACGCGATGCCAATGTGGAGACCTATGTGCCGGAGTGGGAATGGAGCACCGTCCATCGCGATGCCCGTATACATCTTGCCATCCATGCCGCATCCATCGGTCTGTCACTAGCGATCTGGTCGCCCATTCCGGTCCTGCTCACAAGTTTGCCGCGCTTTTATGGGGGTTGGCATATGCTGCTCACCGGGCTCACCCAGCATGCAGGTCTCGCAGACAACGTGCTGGACCATCGGCTCAACACCCGCACGGTTTATATGGGCGTGGTGAACCGGTTCATCTATCTGAACATGAATTACCATGTGGAACACCACATGTTTCCCAATGTGCCATACCACCAACTGCCGGCCCTACATGAAGCGATCAAGCACGACCTGCCAGCGCCAAACCCCTCTCTATGGGCAGCGCTTAAAGAAATATGGCCGGCGATGAAACGACAGCTGCGCTATGAGGATTATTGGATCACACGGGACCTGCCACCAACGGCCAAACCGTACCGGCCTGAACTGCACACCGCACAAGCCGCAGAGTAAATTCCGCGCCCAAAACCATGACCGGAATTATGCGAATGAGGGCCGGTCGCGAGCGGTGAAAAACGAACTGGCCATCATGTCGATATTCATATGCCGACGTGCCCAGATCATGACCGTAACATGCTCCAAGATGACGATGGCCAGGGTCACAGCGACAATCCCGGCCAGCCCAAACAATGGCCCGAACAGCAAATATGCCAACAGACCCGCCCCCAGCAGGCCAGACCTTAGCCAGAAGTAAAAACGCTCTCCGCCGCCAATCATCAGAAGGTTGGCCGCCGGCCCAAACCATGCCTGCAAGGTAGCCGTTGCCGTCATCACGATGACGATCTCAAAATGGTTCAGAAACTCGGGCTTGAACATGGACAAAATAAACGGCCCCAGCGCGAGCAAAAACAAAGCTCCACAAACTGCAAACCCAAAACTGGCCAATGAGCACGCCCCCGCAAGCCATTGAGCCTTTGGCGTGTCATCATCCTGGAGGGCCCGGTTGATCATCGGCACACCAATCGTATCGATGGCCACCAGCGGCACCAACAGCAATTGGGTCAACCGCAAAGCGACAAAGAAGAACGCAGCTTCCTGCAGGCCAATCACCAGCCCAATCACGAGAGTCTCGATATTGGCCTGCACCGCGTTGAATCCCGTATTGAGCGAGAAGAAGACTTGGTCTTTGCGCGATATCTCAGGTGCATCAGCCTGATCAGCTGTGAGCCAGGCCATGCCCTGATGCCGCCGAAAGGCCAGAAATTGAAATGCGATGGCCACCGACAACACCCCGGCGACCACCGAAAATGCCTGCCCACCATCCAATTGCACGCCAGCTGTCATCATGACGAACAGAAGAGCTGCCGAGATCAACCGCCACAAATTCTCACGGGGCATCAGTGCCCAACCCACTTTGCCTTCCACGCGGAAGAAATTGATGAGCATCTCACCGGTGGCAAAGGCTGCCACGTACAAGAAAAGCGGCAAAGCCTCCCAGGGATGACCCTGAAACACACTCGGATTGACGAAGTACAAAACGGCACACACCCCCGCGGCGGCCACAAACCACCAAACCTGGGTGCGTGCCAAACGGTTCAACAACGCATCATTCTGGGACCTGTCAGCAACATCACCCTCCGAGCCTCGCATATGTTTGAGAAGCAAAAGCGGAAGGCCGCCAGACGCGACCAAACCCGCGGCATTGCCCAGGGAGAAGAGGAAGACGTAAAGGCCCATTTGCTCGGTGGGCAACAAGGCGGACACGGAAAGCAGAAGCGCAAAACTTGCGACGGTTGAAAGCCCCCGTGATGCAATGGCGTGCACAGCACGGTGCACGCCAGCGCGCTCACTGAGCTTGGAACGTAGAGCAGATATGGAGCTTACAACATTCGCCATGTGTGGCGAGGGATAGAGCAACCTCCTTAAGATCGAGTGTGGCCAAAATTAAAAATCTGTCACAATCGGCAGCGCACCACCAGCCTTCACCTCATCCATAACGGGGTAGCTGTGGGTCTCCCGAATGCCAGGCAATGAGAGCAAGGCCTGGGACAGAAACGCGCGATAGGCTGCCATATCAGCGTGGCGTGTCTTGAGCAGATAGTCGAAACCGCCCGCCACCATATGGCACTCAACAATTGAAGCCTCCTGCCGGGCCGCTTCGGCAAACGCGGCGAACACGTCACCATCCGTGCGGTCCAATTTCACCTCCACGAACACCAGAAAAGAGCGCCGCAACCGCTCCGGGTTCAAAACGGCCGCAAAGCCTTCAATGACACCGCTTGCCACAAGCCGTTTGACCCGTTCGGCGGTGGCGTTTGGCGACAATGACACAGCCTCCGACAGGGCGGCATTTGTGATCCGACCGTCAGTCTGCAGCAATTGCAAAATGCGTCGATCAATTCGGTCAATTCGGTCAATTTCAAGGGACATGGTGAAATATACCAAGCAATCGGCGTAAAATGAACATTACCACCATCGTATAGCTCTTTTGATAGCCATTTTCGTGAGAAACACCATAGCACTTGGGTTAATCTGTTGTTGCACTCGCCAGTCGAGGGCACCAGTCGAAGCGGCCAGCCGCGGTCGCCAGACGAAGCCGATTGTCCAAAGGATGTTTCCATGCCGCCAACTGCCTTCGCACCCCCTTACGCCCCCGACGATCAGAAACTGGTAGACAACTTCCTTACGGGCATACGGTTTGAGGCCGAGGCCCAAGGCAGAATTGATGATGCCGCGACGTCGCTCATAAATGGCATTCGCAGCCGTGCCAGCCGGATTGGTGGCCTTGAGGATTTCCTGCGCGACTATGGCTTGTCCACGCGGGAAGGCCTCGCACTGATGGTCATGGCCGAAGCATTGCTGCGCGTGCCCGATGCCGCCACGCAAGACCGGCTGATTGAGGACAAGATAGGAACCGGCGACTGGGCGCACCAAATTGGTAAGCTGGGTGCTGAAAACGGCTCGAAGGACGAAACATGGTTCGTATCAGCGGCCACATGGGGTTTGGGCGTTTCCGGCCGGATTGTGAAACAAGGGGATGACCCCCAGTCCATTCTATCGGCAGCCACCAAGCGTATTGGCGCACCGGCAGTTCGCCTCGGCGTACGCCAGGCCATGCGCTACCTGGGCCACCAATTTGTGCTTGGCCAGACCATTGGCGACGCGCTTAGCCGCGCCCGATCAGCCGAAAAACAGGGGGCTCGCCACAGCTATGACATGCTGGGGGAAGGCGCCCGGACAAGGGGCGACGCCGAACGGTATCGCCAGAGCTATGCCGATGCGATTGAGGCCATCGGGGCCGCAGCGCAAGCTGAAAGACTGCCGGAACGCCCCGGCATTTCGGTAAAGCTGTCAGCCCTCCATCCACGCTACGAGGCCCGCAATCACGTGGCAGTGCTGAAAGATTTGGTGCCAATCGTGACCGAGCTGGCGCGCGCTGCCCGTGCCCATGGCCTGAATTTCACCGTGGACGCCGAAGAACAGAACAGGCTGGAACTGTCCATTGACGTAATTGATGCCGTGTTGGCCGAGCTGGCAATATCGGGCGACCTGGAAGGTTGGAACGGGTTTGGCCTCGCCATTCAAGCCTATGGAAAACGCGCGATGGCGGTGATCGATCATATGGCGGCCCAGGGCCTTCATTATGGTGCGCGTCTTATGGTTCGCCTCGTTAAGGGCGCTTACTGGGACAGCGAGATCAAACATTCACAGGTTGAGGGTGCCGATGATTTTCCGGTCTTCAGCCGCAAGCCCGCAACTGATCTTAGCTTTCTTGCCTGCGCCCGTCGGCTGCTGGCGCGGCGCGATGTGTTCTACCCGCAGATCGCAACCCACAACGCCCTGACTGTGGCAAGCATTATGGAGCTGGCGCGCCAGACGGGCGACCCCCGCACTGGCTTTGAGTTTCAACGGCTCCATGGAATGGGTGAGGAGCTCTATGCGCAATTGCACGATGATTTGTCCGCCAATGGCCGGCCGGTGGCCTGCCGCATCTACGCGCCCGTTGGCGGACATCGGGATCTGCTGGCATATCTTGTGAGGCGTCTTCTGGAAAACGGCGCCAACTCCTCGTTCGTGGCCAAAGTGGGCGACACAAAAATACCCATCTCAGAGCTTTTGGAGCGGCCATCGCGCATCATGGCGGAGACACCTGCCCGCCACAGCGCAATCACCATGCCCCGGCATATTTTTGAAGGCAGACCCAACAGCCAAGGTGTGGAATTTGGGTCACGCCTTGAGCTGAGTTCACTGACCGGCGCAATGGGGAAATCCACGGTGCCGCCCAAACCTGAAGCGATGACCGCCAGCCAGCTATCCGACGCTTGCGCCAGGGCCGCCTCCGCCTTCCCCACATGGCGAGACACGAGCGCAGATCACCGTGCCAAGTGCCTTGAAAAGGCGGCAGACCTGCTGGAGACCCGTACACCATACCTGTGTGCCATCCTTGCGCAGGAAGCCAGCAAGACCATCGATGATTGCGTTGCGGAGGTACGGGAGGCCGTCGATTTCCTCCGGTTTTACGCCTCTGAAGCGCGGCGCCTGTGCGGCCAATTCCCACTTCCCGGCCCAGTTGGGGAGCGCAATGAATACATCACCCATGGCCGCGGCGTGTTCGCGTGCATCGCGCCGTGGAACTTTCCCCTCGCCATCTTTCTGGGCCAAGTGTCGGCAGCCCTGGCGGCGGGCAATAGTGTGATGGCAAAGCCCGCGCCACAGACACCAAGTATTGGCTGTGAAGCGCTGGGCATTTTGCATGAAGCGGGCGTGCCGGAAGATGTTGTCATTCTCGTGCCGGGCGGGGCGCAAGTTGGGAAAGAACTGGTTGAGAACCCGCACATTGCGGGCGTGGCGTTCACCGGGTCCACCGCCACCGCCAAAGCCATAAATCTAGCCCTGGCGCAGAAGGACGGGCCCATCGTGCCGTTGATCGCCGAGACCGGTGGCGCAAATGCCATGATTGCCGACGCCACCGCCCTGCCCGAACAGGTGACGGACGACGTCATTATGTCTGCCTTCCGTTCCGCCGGGCAGCGGTGCTCGGCGTGCCGAATTCTGTATGTGCAAGATGACGTAGCGGACCGGCTCCTCACCATGATTGAGGGGGCTGCCGCCTGCCTGAGCACCGGCGACCCCATGGACCCGGCAACGGACATCGGGCCCGTAATTGACACCGATGCGGCAGCTGCCCTGAACGCCTATCTAGACACTCGCAAAGCCCAGATCCGCTGGCAGGGCGATGGAACCGGTGCCCCCAATTACGTCCCACCCACCATCATCGAGTTGGGCCCGGACGAAGCGCTCAGTGAGGAAGTGTTTGGCCCGATACTTCACGTAAAGCGCTACAAGGCGGGTACGCTGAACGCGGTGGTTGACGAGATCAACGCCTCTGGCTTTGGACTGACATTTGCGCTTCACAGCCGCATAGACGCAGTGATTGCCCAGGTCGGCAAGCGCATTGATGCCGGCAATCTTTACATCAACCGCAATCAGATCGGGGCGATTGTGGGCAGCCAACCATTTGGCGGTCGAGGCAAATCCGGCACGGGCCCGAAAGCCGGTGGCCCACTGTACCTCAGCCGCTTTCTGCAGGAACAGGTCATCTCGACCGACACCACAGCGGCCGGTGGCAATGCTTCACTGATCGCAATGGAAGATAAAGCCTAAAATCGACATAATGGTGCGCAGATGCCGCAGCCCAGAGCATGGAATGGCCCGGGGTTTTACCCCATTTCTAGGCGGAAAACTCACTTATCGGATCTTCCTCCGCACACATCACAGCAATAGGTGTAAAATGTTCGAAGGCCTCGACGCCATACTCCTTGCACGCATTCAGTTTGCGTTCACGGTGTCGTTCCACTTTATCTTCCCCGCCTTCACCATCGGGCTGGCCAGCTATCTGGCAGTTCTGAACGGCCTGTTCCTCTACACCAAGCAACACAAATATCTCGATCTGTACCGCTATTGGGTGAAAATCTTCGCCCTGGCATTTGCCATGGGCGTCGTCTCCGGCATCGTAATGAGCTACCAGTTCGGCACCAACTGGTCGGTGTTTTCCGACAAGGCCGGGCCAGTGATTGGCGGCCCGATGAGCTATGAAGTGCTCAGCGCCTTCTTTCTGGAAGCCGGCTTTCTTGGCATCATGCTGTTTGGCCGCGAGCGTGTGGGCCCTGTCCTTCACATGGGCGCAACGCTGGCGGTGGCGCTGGGCACCTTCATGAGCGCGTTTTGGATCCTGTCTGTGAACAGCTGGATGCACACGCCTGCAGGCTTCATCATCGATGAGGTGTCCGGACAGTTCCTACCGACAAATTTCTGGGAAGTCATTTTCAACCCCTCCTTCCCATATCGTCTGACGCATACGTTGGCAGCGGCTTACCTAACCACGGCCTTTATCGTGGGTGGTGTGGCGGCCTTTCATCTGCTGCGCCGCAAGCGCCGGGGCGAACAGCCGTCGGAAGCTACCAAAACCATGTTCTCCATGGCCATGTGGATGGCTGCCATCATGACACCGATTCAGATCGGTCTGGGCCATGAGCATGGCCTGAACACCTATGAATATCAGCCGGCCAAATTCATGGCGATGGAGGGCTATTACAATTCCTATCCCGATGGCGCGCCTTATTACATCTTCGGCATTCCCAACGATGAAACCCAGACGCTGGACTATGCAGTGGGCATTCCAAAATTGGGGTCGATCGTCCTCAAGGGGGATCCGAACTATCCGGGCGTGGGCCTCGACACCATCGCCGATGATGAGCAGCCGCCCGTGTTCCTCGTCTTCTGGTCGTTCCGTGTGATGGTGGGCATCGGTCTTCTCATGCTCGGCGTTGGCATGTGGTCGCTCTGGTCACGCTATCGGGGAACACTTTTTGAAAACAAATGGCTGCACCGCGCCGCACTGACCATGGGCCCCTCGGGCCTGGTGGCTGTGCTGGCCGGCTGGATCACCACCGAGGTCGGCCGCCAGCCCTACACGGTCTACGGCTTCCTGCGCACATATGACAGCGCGGCGCCACTTGAGGCCCCGGCAGTCGCAGCCAGCCTGATCGTCTTCATCGTGGTGTATTTTGCCGTGTTTGGCGCAGGCACGTTCTACATTTTGCGCATGATGAGCAAGCCGCCGGTCTTCGGTGAAAAACCGCTCAAGGACGATATTGACGGCCCGATCCGTACCGCTGGCACCACGCCAGCAGCCGAAGTTATGGCCCAGAAACCCGGGCGCGGCGGGCAAACACCAAAGTCGGCCCCCGAGCCGGCGGAGTAAACGGTCATGATGTTCCTCGGCGAAGAAATCACTTTCGACCTCACCTTCTGGTGGGGAGCCATCATCGCGTTTTCCGTTTTGGTGTACGTCATTCTCGACGGCTTTGATCTTGGGCTCGGCATGCTGTTCGCGGCCGAGAAAAACAAGCAGGACCGAGACGTGATGATGAACTCCGTCGCACCCGTTTGGGATGGCAATGAGACATGGCTCGTATTGGGCGGCGGTGGGTTGTTCGCGGCCTTCCCGTTGGCCTATGCGCTCATATTGCCCGCGCTTTATGTGCCCATCACGCTCATGCTGCTGGCGCTGGTTTTCCGAGGTGTGGCGTTTGAATTTCGCTGGCGCACAAAGCGCTGGGAATGGGTGTGGGACTGGGCCTTCATCGGCGGTTCCGCCATGGCCGCGCTGAGCCAGGGCATCACGCTGGGGGCATTGCTCCAGGGCATCTCGGTGGATGAAGCCGCCCGCCAATATTCAGGCGGCTGGTGGGATTGGCTCACGCCGTTCTCGCTGACCGTAGGCGTCGCTGTGATGGTGGGTTACATGCTGCTCGGCACAACATGGCTTGTCATGAAAACCGGTGACGACCTACAAGAACGCATGCGCAAACGCGCCTGGCCGCTGGGTCTCGCAACCATTGCATTCATCGGCATTATCAGCCTGTGGACGCCCACTCTACAGGATGGATATTTCGCCCGCTGGTTCACCGGCGCTGGCATTTGGCTGGCGGTGGGCGTGGCAAGCTCTGTGCTTCTGGTGGCGTTCCTGATGTTCCGCTCCCTCACAGTGCATCACCATGAATATCGACCTTTCGTGTTGGCGCTCATCCTGTTCACGCTGTGCTTTGTGGGCCTTGGCATCTGCATGTTCCCTTACATCGTGCCCACGCAGATCACGCTTTGGGAGGCCGCCGCGCCGCGCAACAGCCAGATCTTCATGCTCATCGGCGTGGCCATCAATCTGCCGCTCATCATCGGCTATACCGGCTACGCCTATTGGGTGTTCCGCGGCAAGGTGGACCCAAATGAGGGGTATCATTGATGGCCCAGCGGCACGCCAACAGCGCCCCAAGCAGTCCTTGGTGGAAGAAGCTCGGCTGGTTCGTCGCCATCTATGGCATGTCGATCGCCGTAATATTGGTGGTCGCCTACGGCATTCGCTTTTGGCTGGGCTTGGGCTGACAGGCTTCAAGCTGGACCTCACCATCCGGACGGCGTAACCCTGCACTTCAACTGCCAAGTGCGAGACTTACTCGGACCGATAGCGAGGGCGGGATATGGCCTGGGTTGTAAGAGTCGAGCAAATCGCGCGCATATGGGCGCTGCTGGCCGGCGCGGTTTTGCTGGCCATCATGGCGGCAACATCTCTTAACACACTCTCTTTTCTGATCGGTCGTTTCACTGGCCCCTTCGGCTTTGTGCCGCCCGCCCTGCCGGGCTATGAAGACTTTGTCTCACTGGCGATTGCCGTTGCTGCACTGGCCTTCATGCCGTGGTGCCAGCTCCAGCGTGGCCACATCGCCATCGACATTATCGTTTCCCGCCTGCCAGAAACCATCTCAAACATGATCGACAAAGCGTGGTTGGTTCTGCTGACAGCCGTGTGCCTGTTCCTTGCCTACTGGCTGGCCACCGGGATGATTGAGGCTCGTTCCGACAATGCAATGTCGCCCATTTTGGGTTGGCCCAGATGGCCGTTCTTTGGTCCGGGCATCATCTCTCTGCTGCTCTGGGCAAATGTCTGCGCAACGCAGATATTCACCCCATCCGAACGTGCGCAGTCAGGCCAGTGACCATGACAGACCTACCCGCAGAGATGATCGGTACCTTGGGATTGGGGGCACTACTTGTGCTGCTAATCGCCCGTGTGCCGGTAGGTCTGGCCATGGTGGCTGTGGGCATTGGCGGCAACTACGCTTTGTCGCTCGCTTTGCCCTATCTCAGGTTCGAACCCTATTTGAGAAACTTCAAAACGCTGCTGTTCGATACAGTCTCCAGCTATGAACTTTCAGTTGTGCCGCTCTTCATCCTAATGGGGTTTCTAGCAAGTGAAGCGGGCTTGAGCCGCGATCTTTTCCATGGTCTCAGCACGCTCATCGGGCGCATACGTGGTGGGGTGGCCATGGCGGCGGTATTGGCCTGCGGTGCCTTCGGCGCAGTGTGCGGCTCATCGCTGGCCACCGCCTCCACCATGGGGCGTGTTGCCCTGCCAGAGCTGGCGCGGCTGAACTATGCCCCGCGTCTGGCAGCGGGCACGTTGGCGGCGGGTGGAACGTTGGGCATTCTTATTCCGCCATCAGTTGCGCTCGTGCTCTATGCCATCATTGTAGAGGCGTCGATCATCGAGATGTTTCAGGCCGCTATAGTGCCTGGTTTGCTGGCGGTCCTGTTTTTCCTTTTCGTCATCTGGCTCCAGGTGCACCGCAAGCCATCCATTGCACCATTGCCGCCCAGGATTGAGGGAACCGAGCGGTCCCGAGCTTTAAGGCGCCTAGTGCCTGTCATGGCTATTTTCGGTGTCATTATTTTAGGGCTTGGCTTTGGCCTGTTCACCCCAACGCCCGCCGCAGCCATCGGCGCAACAATTATTCTGCTTTACGGCCTTGCTCTTCGCCTGCGCGCAAAACGGGCCGGAGAAGATGGCGGCCTGTCCCGCGAGGGGCTGTCCAGATCACTACTCGCTACGGCCAACACGGCGGGCATGATCTACTTCATCGTGTTCGGTGCAGAAGTGCTCAAGGGCTTTCTTACCCGCGCCGGCCTGCCCGCGGCGCTGGCGGGATGGGCCGGCGGCTCAGGTCTGGATCCATGGCTCATCCTGATCGGTTTTCTGGTGATCCTGATTGTGCTGGGCTGCTTTCTGGACTCACTGGCCATGATACTGGTGGTGGTGCCATTCTTCTGGCCCGCCCTGCTTGAGCTCAATGGGGGCGACTTTGTCAGCGCGTCCGACGCTGTGTTTGGGATGGATGGTGAGGCGCTGAAAATCTGGTTCGGCATCATTGCACTGGTGGTCGTGGAACTTGGCCTTATCACCCCACCCGTTGGGCTGAACGTGTTCATCATCGCTTCCATCGCTCAATCGACCAAAGGGGCTGGCGGCCAAAACCAGAGCCGTGCCATGACGGACACATTTGCAGGCGTCATGCCGTTCTTTAGCGTTGAGCTCGTTCGGGTTGCGCTTTTGCTGGCAGTCCCAGGCCTATGCCTGTTCCTGCCCGGTTGGCTAGCTGGCTAACGCCTGATAGCCGCCCGCCATGTACAGAAGTGGCGGCGTCTCACTGCGCTCGGCAAAGGTTACGTTACCAATGACAATGCGGTGCGTATTGCCATCCACCAAACGGTCAAGCTCGCAAAGGAGCACCGTAGCCCCGGCGATCAAAGGCACCGTTTTGCTATGGGAATGAAGCGCAATATCCTGGAATCGATCTGACACCTTATCATCATCAACCCCGGCAAAGCGTTGGGCGATATGCGCCTCGCCCTCTGATAATACATTGATAGCGAACTGCTTATTGGCCTCCACGATCGGCGCGAACCGCGACTGCGCATGGATGCACGCCAACACAGCTGGAGGGTCAGCAGAGACCGAACAAAACGATGTGATGGTTGTTCCATAGAAACCGGCCGGCCCGCCGGTTGTCACAACGGCCACACTGCTGGCCACACCGCGCATGGCAGCGATAAACTCTTCTCGATCCATACCGAATCCCTGGCAAACTGCCGCTGACAATCACTTGCGCCGCAATGCCCGCCTTGCGAGCTGCTGGCAAGTGGCATCAGCCGCGCATGCGGGAACCATCTGCGTCGTAGAGCGGACCATCGGTCACCGTGGCAGCGTAGAACTGGCCCAGTATTTCCACAGCGAGCGTGGTTCCCGGCGCGGCGTGCGGCGTTTCAACATAGGCCATGGCCAGGGACTGCCCTACACTGTGGCCGTAGCCGCCCGACGACACGTAACCCACACAAACATCCCGCGCCATAACGGCCTCATCGCCGGAGACATCAATGCCGTGGGCATCCACCGTCAACGTCACCAAACTGCGGGCTGGTCCATCTGTTTTCGCAGCAGCGGATGCATCCTTGCCCACGAATTCCTTTTCCCAGTTCACCGCCCAGTCGAGGCCGCTTTCAAACACATCGAAGTCCGGACGATACTCCATCGTCCACACACCCCAACCCTTCTCGAGCCGCATGGAAAGCAGCGCCCGCGCACCATACCAGCGGAACCCCATTTCGGCCCCCGCATCCTCTAGCGCCTCGGCCAAGCGCAGCAGATAAGCGGGCTCGCAATAGATCTCATAACCCAGTTCACCCGAGAAGCTGATGCGGTTCACCAACACCGGCACGCCGCCCACATTCATGCGCCGCACATCACGGAATTTGAACGCCTCGGCGCTCACATCATCCCGGGTAAGGGCTGCCAACAGATCCCGTGACTTGGGCCCCGACAGCGCCACGCCATGCCAGTGATCCGACACATTTTCGTACTGAGCGTCGGCAGGCAGCGACGCCTCGAACCACCGCCGGTGTGCTTCCTGCATCGCACCGGAGCCGAACAATATGAAATGATCCTCTGCCAGACAAGCCACCGTCAGATCGCCATAAAGCTTCCCTTTTGGCGTCAGCATGGGTGACAGGGCGATCCGCCCAACCTTTGGCAAGCGACCTGCCAAGACATGGTCGAGATAGGCACGCGCACCCGCGCCCTTGAACTCATGCTTTGCAAAGTTGGCAATTTCGATGCCCCCTACGGCCTCGCGAACCGCCGCGACCTCCCGCGCCACAAAGTCATGGCTTCGGTTGCGTTCGAAGGTTGGTTCCTCGTGGGCATCGTCCGGGCCATCGGCGAACCAGAGGGCATGCTCCAACCCGAAACTCTGGTCCATCACGGCACCCTTGGCGATCAACCGGTCGTAAAGCGCGGTGACTTTCTGCTTGCGGCCGACCGGCAGCGTTTCATTGGGGAACGTCATTGTGAAGCGACGTTCGTAATTCTCTGTGCTTTTGGCGGTGCCCCACTCATGGGTGGCGTAGGAGCCAAAACGGGCCACGTCCATGGCCCAAACATCGATGGACGGCTCGCCATCAATCATCCACTCAGCCATGGTGAGGCCCACGCCACCGCCCTGGCTGAAGCCAGCCATCACACCCACGGCCACCCAGTAGTTCTTGGTACCCGGCACAGGGCCGATCATCGGGTTGCCATCAGGCCCAAAGGTGAATGGCCCGTTGATGATTGTTTTGATGCCCGCTTCACCCACCGCAGGAATCCGCTCGAAAGACATTTCCAGGCGATCAGCAATCCGGTCCAAATCCGCAGGCAGCAGCTCGTGACCGAAATCCCACGGCGTGCCATCCACTTTCCACGGCGTGCCCTTGGGTTCATAGGTGCCCAGCAGCATGCCGTGGCGCTCCTGCCGGAAATAGATGTTGGCTTCATAGTCAATGCCCGCTGGCAGGCGGCCGGCCTCCCCCATTTCGCCCATGCGCTCGGCAATCTGAGGCATGGTTTCGGTGATGAGGTAATGATGCTCCATGGGCTGGACGGGAATCTGCTGCCCCGTCATATGACCCACTTCCCGCGCCCACAGGCCACCGCAATTGACCAGATGCTCGGCATTGATTGTGCCCTTGGGAGTCGTCACATCCCAACTGCCATCAGATCGCTGAGAAATGGCCGTCGCGGGCGTGTGGGTGAAATATTGCGCGCCATGCACCCGCGCCGCCTTGGCAAAGGCATAAGTCGTGCCCGAGGGATCCAGATCACCGTCCTGCGCATCCCACAAAGCGGCGTGATAGTGGCTGGGATCGATCAGCGGGTGCCGCTCCGCCACTTCTTCAGGCGATATGAACTCTTGGTCCAACCCCATTTGGCGCGCCTTGGAGCGCTCGCGTTTGAGATAGTCGTACCAATCCTTGGTGGAAGCGAGATAAAAGCCGCCGGTGAGGTGCAAACCGGTCGCGTGGCCAGACACCTCCTCGATCTCTTTGTAAAGGTCGATGGTATAGCTCTGCAGGCGTGAAACATTGGGGTCAGAACTGATGGTGTGGAACTGCCCTGCCGCGTGCCAGGAAGAACCGGACGTCAATTCGTCACGCTCTAGCAGCACAACATCCTTCCAGCCAAACTTGGCCAGATGAAACAGAATCGAACACCCCACCACGCCACCGCCAATGATGACTGCCTTCGCGTGAGTGGGCAGCTTTTTCGCGCCAGTGCTTTGCGCCTCAGCTTCCTTGACGATTTCAGGCATGACGGCTCCCCCCATCCACTCGTTTGTGGGGCGTACGTTTCCCAACAGTTTGGGGCTGCACAAGCTCTCTTCGCGACATAAACGCCGCTTTAGAAACGCCGGAAAAATGAAAGCGAACTAGGCGGGCACCACACTGGGGTCAGCGGCCTGAGTACCGCGCTTGCGGCGGCTGAGCCAAATGGCGAGCACCACGCAGGCCGCACCAGCCACATTGTAAGTGATGGCCAGTGGCCAATAAGCTCCGACCGCCCCGACGACCAAAAGTGGCGCAGACAAGAAGTTCAGCGGCCCCTCGGCATAAACCTGTATCAATGCGTTGGTGGCATAGATGCCGAACAGCGCGAAGAAACCGATCTGCATGATTTGCAAAAAGTCGCCTGAGATGAGCGGCGTGTACGCAAACAAAAGCGGTACGATGTAGAGGCCCTTGGCGATTTTCCACGCCTGAAACCCTGTTGCCATCGGCGGGGCTTTGGCAATGCCCGCCGCCGCAAACGCCGCCAAACAAACCGGCGGGGTCACATTTGAATCCTGACTGAGCCAGAAAATGATCAGATGCGCGGTCAGCAGATAAGTCGTCAGCAGCGCCTGATCCACCAGCAATGGCCGCATGGACAATGCCAGTTCAAACGGCACAGCCCCCATCAGCGATTGCGCTTCAGCCAGCGTCATACCGGTCGCCACTTGCGCGGCGAGCGGGCTGTCCACCAGCGCAAACAAGGCTGCCACCGTGGGATCGGAGATGCCGGTGACGAGTTGGGCGACGATTTGCGCATCGGCCATCAGGCCAGCCAATGCAGGCGCAGTCAGCACGGCCAGAATGATATAGGCCGCCGTGACTGGCAGGCCCATGCCGAGCACCAGCGATGCGATGGCGATCAGCGCGATGGCCAACACCAGATTGCCCTGGGACCATTGTGCGATCATCAGCGAGAAGCCATTGCCCACGCCGGACGTCACGATGGCATTGTTCATGATGCCGATTGCCACCAGTAGGATGCCTGTCATAATCGATGTGCGGATGCCGATGGTGAGCGCCTGGGCGATGGTGCCTGGCCCCATATCCACCGGTGCCAGCTTGCCGGGCACGATGCGCGAGGCGATGGAGGTGAGCCATGACACGCCGATGAGAACGCCAATGGACCATGCGGCGGCATAGGCAGGCGTGACGCCGCTCACCAGCATGGTGATCATGGAGCCCAGCGGCACGACGAACACCAGCGCACCCGAGACCAGCTTGCTTCGGTCCACCGTCAGGTCCACACCGCTGCCAACATTGTGCTTCATGGCCTCGATGCGCACGATGAAGGCGACCGATAGAAAATACAGGATCGCCGGCATGATGGAGACCGCCACGATGGTGGCATAGGGAATGGAGGTGTAGCTGGCCATGACGAACGCGCCCGCCCCCATGATAGGTGGCATAAGCTGCCCACCGGTGGAAGCCGCCGCCTCGACGCCTCCGGCAAACTTGCCGCGAAATCCGTTCGCCTTCATCAACGGAATGGTGATGATGCCCGTGGACGCGGTATTGGCAATGGCGGACCCGCTGATGGTTCCCGTCAGCGCAGATGAAATAACCGCCACAAACGCCGCTCCGCCACGTATTTTGCCCGCCACCACTTTCGACAGTTCGATCACGAAGTTGCTCGCGCCGGACGCCACCAGAAAGCCGCCGAAAATCATGAACAACGTGATATTGACCGACGAGATGGTGGCGAGAATCCCGAACATGCCCTCATCATTGTAGAGCGTGCGGAACATCACGTCCGTCACCGAAAGAGACGCGGAGCGGAACACGCCGGGCAGCATTGAGCCAAGGCCGAGAATATAGGCCAGCGATAATATGATGAGAATTGGAATGACCCAGCCTGAAACGCGGCGCGACAGGTCGAGACAGGCAAAAATGAGCAGGAAGCCAGCAGCCCAATCGATGGGGCGAAACTGCCAGGACTGGCCGGTGACCCCCAGCGAGCGTTCGTAAAGGCTACTCTCACCAAGGGCGACCCAAAGCGCTGCGCCGGCTACGAGCAAGCCATAGGTCACATCGACTGCAATGCTGGCCCGGCGGTTTCGCCAGTTCGGGAATGCCGGAAGAATGACGGCGGCCAGAAAGGCAAAACCGGCGAAATGAATGGCGTTTTGCAGCCGCACCGGCTCGGCAATGATGGTATTGGTTAAAAGGTGCCAGATAGCAAAAGCTATGGCGAAAGCGATGACAACCAGGCGCACGATGCCGCCGGTGGCTGGCGCATCCGTGCCATCAGCCGGTGGCTCGAGCCACATCGCACGTTCCTGAGCGACCGTCAGCGGCGCAAGCGCCTGCTTGTTCAAAATCTCTTCGGCCATCTCAGCTCTCCCCAGCAGGTGAAAAAATACCCGGCCAACGCAAGCCAGCCGGGCACATCGATGGGTCGTAAGCGATAGCTTACTTGGCCATCATCATTTCAGGGATCTCAACGCCAACTTCCTTATAGTAGCGCGCTGCACCTGGATGCAGGGGCACGGGCAGACCGGCGAGAGCCGCGTCGATGGACATGGCTTTGGTCGCAGGATGGATCGCTGACAGGAAGTCGAGGTTCTCATACATCGTCTTGGTGAGCTGATAGACATGTTCTTCGTCCACCGATGCATTAACCGCCAGAAAGTTTGGCTGCGCGATGGTGTTCACGTCCGCATCCTGACCCGGATAGGTGCCAGCTGCGATGGTGTATGGGGTCCACAGATTGCGACCGCCATCCATCTTCATACGCTCTTCTTCTGTGACGTTCAGGATGACGAAATCATCGCCATTGGAGGCCATGAGCTTGGTGATCGCGCCCGTTGGTGGGCCGGACGGAATGCCAGCGGCGATGATGCCGCCATTGGCCAGCTGGTCAGCGGTCGGGCCATAGCCGCCGTCAAAGTTTTCCATATCAGCCACATCCATGCCGAGCCCAGACAACAGCACTGAGTTAGAACCGAGCGTACCCGAGTTCGAGCGGCCCATGCCAACGGCCTTGCCTTCCAGCGTCATCAGGTCGGCGGCGGTGCCCGTGGCGGCCATGTCTTTCGCCATCACGAATTGCTCGACATTCTGCCAAAGCATGGTCACGGCGCGCAGATTTTCCTGCGGCTCGGACACAGGCCCGGTGCCAGTGGCGGCGTAGGAGCCATACAGGCCCTGCAAAATGGCGAAGTCCGCCGATCCGGACGCCATGTCCTGAACGTTCGCGCCCGAGCCGGCGGAGTTCACAGCGGTGAGCGAGAACTTCTGCTTTGGCAGCAGTTTGATTTTGGACAGGGTTGCGATGGCAGTACCAACCGGGTGGTAAGTGCCGCCGGTGGATGCCGTGTTCAGCACGTAATCAGCGTCCTGAGCGTGCGCGGCACCGGCGGTGCCCATAGCGAAAGCGGCCAAGGCCGCAACCAATATCTTCTTCATAACATATCCTCCACAAAAACGCCCCTCCCGGGCGCTTGATCAGAAACTAGTGCAAAGTTGGAAAACTCAAAAATGAAGAAAACCGCGCGCTGACAAGAAACTCCCTGCGGAAACCCGCAGAGACGCTAACCGCTCACATATTGGGCTTTGTCCAAACCCAACTTTACGATCTTCTCGTTGAGCGTGCGACGACCAATACCCAGCGCTTGAGCCACGTCATCCATGCGCCCGTCATGCTCACGCAATGCACGGCCAATCATCTGCCGTTCAAAGGCGGCTGTCGCATCGCGCAGGGTGCGGGGAGTCAGTTCGTCATCAGTCCCGCCGTTCAGCACATCACGCAGGGATACATCGCGGGTTCTTCGAGACAGGACAAATCGCTCTGCCATGTTGCGCATCTCGCGAACATTGCCTGGCCAGGCATGGGTCATCAGCACGTTGAGATCATCTGGCTCCAATCCGATATTGCCAACTTCATAGCGGGCGGCAAAGGTCGCGGAAAAATGCTCGAAAAGCTCGATAATATCGCCACCACGCGCCCTCAAAGGCGGCAGTCGCAACGTGGCGCCATTCAGGCGAAACATGAGATCGGCCCGTAGCTGATCGACCTCAACAAGGCTTTCAAGGTCCTGCTGGGAGGCCGAGATCAGGCGCATATCGGTGGTTTGAATCGCCGAAGCGCCAACTGGCAGATATTCACCCGTTTCAAACACACGCAGCAATTTTACCTGCATGTCGGCCGTCAGCGAAGACAGCTCATCCACAAACAGCGTGCCGCCATCAGCGGCGGCCAGCAAACCGACCCGCGGAGCATCTGCCGTGCCGAACAAAGTTGCCTCAAAGGCGGCAGGGGCGACGGCCGCGCAGTGCAGGGCGATGAAATTGCCATCCTGCCGGGGGCTCGCCCCATGGACCGCCCTTGCCGCCAGCTCCTTGCCCGCCCCCGTCTCGCCGATCAACACCACCGGCAGATCGCTGTCGGCCACCTCCAACAACTCATCGCGCAGGCGCCCCATAGCAGGGCTGCTACCGATCAGCTGCCGGCCAATGCCCGTAGCATCCGCGAGCCGTTGGCGCAGGCGTAGGGCAGCGCGCGAGAGCTCCAATTTTTCAGCGGCATTAGACAGGATTTTCACCAGACGCCGAGGCTCAAACGGCTTTTCAACAAAGCTGTAGGCCCCAGCCTGCAGCGCATCGACTGCCATGCGCACATCGCCATGAGCGCTCATCAGCACAATGGGCACGTCGGTGGTGCCTGCACAATCCTGGACGATGTCCAAGCCACCATAACTGGGCATGCGGACGTCGCACAGCAATAGGTCAAAGTTCGGCTGCGCAAGTCGCTCCGCCGCAGCCCTGGCATCGCCGCTGGTTTCCACCTGCGCCCCCGCACTGCCCAACAGATGTGCGAGCGATTGGCGCATCTCTCGATCATCGTCCACCACCAAAATGCGCGCCGTCAGCCTCATGTGTCGGAACTTGCTTGCGGTGTAATGGGCGGTGTCTTGGAAGGCCCTTGCGCCACCGGCAGCACGATGCTGAAGCACGCACCATCATCAGAGCTTTCCACCTCCAACCTGCCGCCATGCTCGCTGGCAATCGCATCGACAATTGCCAGCCCAAGGCCCATACCCTCGCCGGAGACCCGCGTGGTCACGAATGGCTCGGTCAGGCGTTCCAGTTCCACACCGCGCACACCAGGCCCAGTGTCACTGATCCGAATTGCCACTTCGCCACGATCGTTCGAGTCCGCCGAAATGATCACCATCGGGCGGGCGGGCGGAATAGGTTCCACGCCATCTACAGCTGCCCGCAATGCGTTGCGCAACAGGTTTACCACCGCCTGCTCAAGACGCAGCGACATGCCTTCAACCAAAGGAGGCTTGGAGTTGACCTCAACCTGCAAGGTGATTTGATCCTTTTCCGCATCATGCCTTACCAAATCTACGGCATTGGATATCACCGACGCCACATCAACCTGCCGCGGCGTCTCCTCATCGCCCGTTGCAAAAAAGCGCAACTGCCTTGTTATGCCAGATATGCGCTCCACCAACCGGGACAGACGATCCAGAGTGTTTTCGGATGGCGCGCCACCTTCAAATTCCGCAGCAGCCAAATGGTTGCGCATCGCCGATATGGGTTGGCTCAACTCATGACTTATGCAGGCCGACAAATGCCCCAGCGTCACCAGCTTATCGCGCTGGCGCAGGCGAAACTGGGCCCGGCTAAGGTCTGCATTGGCAGCGGACAAACGTTTGCGGGCCTCTCTTGAAGTGGCGAGGGCAACTTCGATGCGCCTTGACCTCAAAAAAGTGGCCAGCAGGAGGACAGACAAAATCGCCAGTGCGGCCAGCGAGGTGGCGCCCAGGGCTGAACTGGTGACCTGTCCCGCAGGTAAAAGGTAACGGACTTGCCAGTTCGGAGCCTTGATGGACGCACTGCCCACCAGATAGGTTTCACCCGCCAGCCGAACCTGGGCCTCATCCAGCTGTTGCCAGTCGGCCGACAAAATCTCGCGCTGGCCGAACTGCCGCGGATCCGTGCCTATGGATCCGTCAAGGCCGGTGTCAGCCAGGCTGGTGTAAAGCAAGCCGGGCTTTGAGCTGAGAACGACCACCCCTGCACCATCGGTCACGATCACAGGCACATCGGCTTGCGCCAGAACGGCCTGCAACTCGGCCACATCCAGCTTCACCGCGACGACGCCAGAGGCAGCAACCGGTGCTGCTATGAAGTAGCCGGGGCGCCCAGTCGTTGCGCCCACCGCAAAATACTCGCCAACGCGGCCCGCCAACGCCTCTATAAAGTAGGGTCGAAACCCATAGTTCTGACCCAGAAAACTGACGGTTGCATCGTAATTGCTGGTCGCACGGACGGTGCCGCCCCCATCCATGACATAGATGGCTTCAAGCCCGCTCACCTGCGCGAAATCGTCGAGACGCTGGCTCACCGCAAGCAGATGGTCAGAACTGCCCGCCGCCTGCTGAACCGCCAGATCCTGGGCGAGAACAGTCGGTAAATATCGGTACCGCTCAATCGACCGCTCCAACAGACGCGCATACAAGCCTGCCTGAGCTGTGGTGCGAGCCACGGCTTGGTCCTTGAAATAGGAGAATGCCACGAGCCCAACGCTGGCTATCGCCACAGAGGCGATAATGAGGAGCGAGACAAGAACACCAGCTCTCAAAGGCCGCTTGGAAGCCAGCCCTTGCCTGGCGTCGCCGACCTCTCCCAGGTCGGGCGTTATCAACTCATTTTCTCGAATGCCTGCCGCCATGGCACGACGCTAACGCCGGACGAACGGCAAGGCAAAGCGGACATTGGGACCGGTTCTCAGCCACCTGCGGATTTCCGCAGGCTGGAAAAGTCACCCACACCATCAAACACAATGTTGCGTGGCCAACTTTCTTGTTACAAATGGCCAAATCAAAGCGCTTTGAAGCGCCCCCCAGCAGGCAATAGGATGCTTAAGACATGAACGAATGGTGGCGCAGCGCGGTAATCTATCAGGTCTACCCCCGGTCTTATCAGGACTCCACCGGCGATGGTGTGGGCGATCTAGACGGCATCACCAGCCGGTTGGACCACATTGCCGAACTGGGTGCAGACTGCATCTGGCTGTCGCCCATATTCAAGTCACCTCAAAAAGACATGGGCTATGACGTATCCGATTATGTGGCCGTTGATCCGATTTTTGGCGATGTGGATGCCTTTCGGCGCCTCATAGACACCGCCCATGAAAAGGGGCTGAAGGTCATTGTCGATCAGGTGCTGTCCCACACCTCCGACCAACATGACTGGTTCAAGCTGTCCCGCACCAGCCGCGACAATGAAAAAGCCGATTGGTACGTCTGGGCCGATCCGCTGCCCGATGGCTCTCCCCCCACGAATTGGCACAGCCATTTTGGCGGCCCGGCCTGGGAGTTCGACCCCCAGCGCGGCCAGTATTATTTGCACAACTTCCTGGCTTCGCAGCCGGACCTGAACTTCCACAATCCAGATGTGGTGGATGCCATTTTGGAGACTTGCAAGTTCTGGCTCGACCAGGGCCTCGACGGCTTCCGCCTCGACACCGTGAACTATTATTTCCACGACAAGAAGCTGCGCTCCAACCCACCGGCGCAGGCCGCGCCGCAGGTCATGGCCACCGATCTGTATGGCATGCAGAATAATATCTACAACAAAACCCGGCCGGAAAATCGGGGTTTTCTGGAGAAGCTCCGCGCCCTGACAGACCAATATCAAGACATCATGATGGTGGGCGAAGTGGGGGAGATGGGCCGCCGGTCCATCGAGATCATGGCGGAATATACCGAGGGCAAAAGCCGCCTGCACATGGCCTACAGTTTTGCCATGCTGGGTCCAGATTTCACCGCAGACCATTTCCAAACCTGCATCGAAGGTTTCCAGCGCGGCGCTCCAGACGGCCACCCCTATTGGTCATTCTCAAACCATGATGTGCCTCGGCAGGTAACGCGGTGGGCAGAACATGCCGTTTCAGAAGATGCCATGGCCCGCCTGGCCTGCGCCATGTTGATGAGCTTTGAAGGCACGATCGGCATCTATCAGGGCGAAGAGCTTGGCCAGACCGAGACAGAGATGGAATATCACGAGCTCACCGACCCTCCCGCCATTCGCTTCTGGCCGGCCGTGAAAGGCCGTGACGGGTGCCGCACGCCCATGGTTTGGGAAATGGACGAACCCAGTGCAGGCTTCTCCAACGGCACGCCATGGCTTCCCGTGAAGCCTGCGCAAGCCGCAAATGCTGTGGATCAGCAAGGCGAGGGCAGTATTCTGGAATTCTACAAGGCAACCATCGCATTGCGACGGAGCAGTGCCGCGCTGAGCCGAGGCAAAACCAAATTCATGCCGACCCAGGAGCCCATCCTGGCCTTTGTGCGCTTAGCCGATGACGAGGCCATTATATGCGCGTTCAACCTTTCCAAGGACGAGCAATTGCTGACGGTCAAAGGCCCTGCTGAAATTGCGTACAGCAGCGGTGCCGAACTCACCGATAATGAGCTCAAGCTTGCGGGCAACGGCTTCGCTTACATGAGCTGCGATCCGACGAAAACCGCAATGCTCGCGAGTGGCGTCGAAGGCGGGCCGGACATAGTTGGGAATGGCTGACCAGCCAAGCAAAAGCGCGGGAGCCTAGTCTAGGCTCCTGGCGCCCCATATCTGGCTCATATAGCCCTTGATTGTGCGGTCGGATGAAAAATGGCCGGCCCCGGCAATGTTGCGCAGAGCGAGCCGGTTCCAGCTGTCGGTATCGCGATAGACTTCATCCACCTGGCGCTGGCAGGCAAGATAACTCTCAAAATCCGATGCGACGAGAAACGGGTCATGCTCCCAAATCGCGCTGACGATACCGCCATAGCGGTGGGGCTCATCGGGTGAAAAACGGCCCTCTGCAATCATCTGCAACACGTCTTGCAAAGCCTGGCTGGCTTCAATTGCCTGGCGGGCGTGGCCCTCCACCTGATATCGGGCTTGTACCTCATCTGTGGTCATGCCGAACAGGAAGAAGCTCTCGGCCCCCACTTGCTCACGGATCTCAACATTGGCGCCATCCAGCGTGCCAATCGTCAGCGCCCCGTTCATGGTAAACTTCATGTTTCCGGTGCCCGACGCTTCCTTACCGGCGGTGGATATCTGCTCCGACAGGTCCGCCGCCGGAATAAGACGCTGCGCCATGGAGACGTTGTAATTGGCTGGATAAACAATTTTCAGCAGATCGCTTGTCACCGGGTCGTCATTGATCGTCGCAGCCACATCATTGATGAGGTGGATGATATCCTTGGCAAAGAAGTAACCGGGAGCCGCCTTGCCGCCAAAAATCTTGACGCGCGGCGTCCAGCCGGCCTGTGGATTTTCACGAATGGCTGCCCACCGCGCGATCGTCTCGAACACATTGAGCAGCTGGCGCTTATATTCGTGCATGCGCTTGATCTGCACGTCGAACATGGCATCCGGCGGCACCGCCACACTCAATTGGGTGTTAAACCAGTTCGAGAGCGCGACTTTATTATATCGCTTGGCGGCTCCAATGGCATCGCGTAGGGCGCGGTCGTCCTCGTGTGCCAACAGGTCCGACAAGCGCTCAAGATCACCCTCCCAGCCGGGGCCAATGGCGTCTGTGAGCACTTGTGCCAAAGCGGGGTTGGCGAGCTTCACCCAGCGCCGGGGCGTGACCCCATTGGTCTGGTTGAGAACACGGCCTGGATAAGTCTCGTGGAGCCCGGAGAAAACGGTCTCCTTCATCAGCTCCGTGTGGAGCGCCGATACGCCATTGACATGGGAGGCCATGACGAAGGCCAAGGTGCCCATATGAACCTGATCATGCCGCACTATCGCGAGGTCTGGCCCGCATCCCGTTTCGCTGAGGTGTTCGGCGTCGATCCGCTCAATGATCTGCATGTGCCGGGGCAAAACGGTACCCATCAGCCATGTCGACCATGTCTCCAGCGCTTCGGGCAACAGAGTGTGATTGGTGTAGTTCAAACACCCCCGGGCGATGCGCTTTGCATCATCCCAGGCACAATCATGCACATCCACCAAAAGCCGGATCAACTCCGGTCCGGCCAGAGCGGGATGGGTGTCATTCATCTGAATGGCCACCTTTTCCGGCAGCAATGTCAGATCATCATACTCGCTGAGGAAGCGCCGCAGAATGTCCTGCAGAGCGGCCGACGTGAGGAAATATTCCTGCTTGAGCCGCAACTCTTTGCCCTGGTCGGTCGTGTCCTCGGGGTACAGCACCCGCGACAGGGTGCGGGCCAGCGCTTCCGGTTCAGCTGCGGCGGCATGATCGCCCGCATTGAAGCGCTCCAAATCAAACAACTCCGTCGAATGGGCGCCCCACAGGCGTAACGTGTTGGCCCATTTGCCCTTCCAGCCCACCACCGGCATGTCATAGGCGCGGGCGTACACGCTCTCCGCAGGATGCCAATCGGCTTTTGCTGCATTGGTGGAAACATAACCCTTGAAAGCAATTGTGTAACGCGCTTCCGGCCGCTCAAATTCCCACGGATGCGGCTGGTTGAGCCAATCTTCGGGGTGCTCGACCTGCCGCCCGCTCTCAAAACGCTGGCGGAAAAGGCCATGCTCATAGCGAATGCCATAGCCATAGGCGGGGCAGCACAGGGTGGACATGCTTTCCAAAAAGCACGCCGCCAGCCGACCAAGACCACCATTTCCCAGCGCTGCATCAGGCTCGTTCTCAATCAGATCCGCAAGATCAATGCCTTCGGCCTCCAGCACCTTTTGCACACTCTCAAACAGGCCGAGATTGACCATCGCATCACCGAGCACACGCCCGATGAGAAACTCCATGGACAAATAATAG
>JBCBZX010000345.1:0-3189 GCA_039815105.1 Pseudomonadota bacterium | reverse complement strand
TGAGGTAACTCTGTGCGGCCTGACCATACCGTCACCGGTTTCACTGGTTGGGCATTCGGATGCCGATGTAGCTCTGCATGCTTTGACCGATGCGGTGTTGGGGGCACTGGGCGATGGTGATATAGGCTCACATTTTCCGCCAACAGACCAACAATGGCGCGGGGCTGCGTCGGACCAGTTTTTGGTCCATGCGATGGAGCGCGCCAAGGCGCGGGGCGCATGGGTGACGATGCTTGACGTCACCATCGTCTGTGAGGCCCCCAAAATAGGCCCGCACAGAGAAGCCATGCGGCAGAGCGTAGCCGCAATCACCGGACTGGCGCTGGAGCGCGTGGCCGTGAAAGCAACCACTAACGAAACAATTGGCTTTATCGGTCGCCAAGAGGGCATAGCCGCCATTGCCAGCGCCACACTCGTGTTTGGAGCGCAATAAGATGTTCACTGACGCACAGATGCGCCTTGCCACCGATGTTTTGGATACCGCCCGCGATCAAGGCGCGATGATTGTCACCGCCGAAAGCTGCACCGGTGGCCTGATTGCTGCGCTGCTGACAGAGATTGCGGGATCTTCAGCGGTGGTGGACCGTGGGTTTGTCACCTATTCCAATGAAGCCAAGCGCGACATGCTGGATGTGCGGTCTGAAGCTATCGAGCAGTTTGGTGCCGTAAGTGAGCAAGTGGCCAACCAGATGGCTCAGGGTGCTTTGGCAAAGTCCGGCGCGCGATATTCGGCCGCCGTGACAGGCATTGCTGGCCCTGGCGGTGGCACGCAAGAAAAGCCGGTTGGCCTTGTACACATTGCCGTGGGTGCATCCATCGGTATCTTTCCAAAAACGGTGGCACATCAGCGGTGCGAGTTTGGTGATGTTGGGCGATCAGAAATCCGCGCTCAAACCATGGAAAGGGCGCTGAAAATGTTGCTGGACGCGATGCGCTCAGCCATCTGATCTACAGGCTCTCGAGGAACCGCCGGCTGTCTTCCTTGATTGCATCAATCTTGTCGGGCTTCATCCGATTGAGCGTGCCATACATCATGCCCATGCGCTGATTGCTGCGCAGGGTTTCTTCATTCTCAATCAGAAAATTCCAATATAAGTAATTGAATGGACACGCCTTTGGTCCATTCTTCTTGCTAACTGAATAGCTGCAATTGCCGCAATAATCACTCATCTTGTTGATGTACGCGCCAGACGAGGCGTAGGGTTTGGATGCCAGATAACCGCCATCGGCGTATAAGATCATGCCGTGCACATTGGGTAGCTCTACCCATTCATAGGCATCGGCATAGACAATCAGGTACCACTCCTCCACTTCAGCCGGAGAAAGGCCTGCTATGAGCGCGAAATTGCCGGTCACCATCAGCCGCTGAATGTGGTGCGCGTAGGCGTTTTCCCTGGTCTCAGTGATGGCTTGGCGCAGGCAGTTCATCTGGGTTTCGCCGGTCCAGTAGAAGTCCGGCAGCGGACGCGTTGCGCTGAGCTCGTTGCTATCCTTGTAGTCGGGCATTTTCAGCCAATAGATGCCGCGCACATATTCGCGCCACCCTATGATCTGCCGCACAAAACCCTCAACCGCGTTCAGCGGCGCTTTACCGTCGTCGTAGGCCTCCAGCGCCGCATCCACCACTTCTTTGGGCCGCAACAGGCCACAATTGATCATGGGTGACAGCAGGGAGTGGAACAGAAACGGTTCTCCCTGCTTCATGGCATCCTGGTAGGTGCCATAACCACTGAAACGCTCTTCGATGAAAAAGCCCAACGCACGCAGCGCTTCCGGGCGGGTTACCGGCCATTCAAACTTGTCGAGACTACCAAAATGGTTGCCGAAGCGGGTTTTGATCAACTCAATAACTTCATAGGTGATTTCGTCTGGCCGGAACACATGGTGGGCTGGGACTTCCACCTCCGACGCCATGGTCTCGCGATTGTCCTTATCGAAGTTCCACTGGCCGCCAACGGGCTTATCACCCTCCATCAGAATGTCGTTCTCACGGCGCATTTCGCGATAGAAGAACTCCATGCGAAGCGCTTTGCGGCCTTGTGCCCAGTCGGCGAAGCGCTGGCGCGTGCAATAAAACCGGTCGTCGTCGAGTATGTCGACGGGGACGCCAAAGCGCCCCTCCCAGCTTCGCATGTCTTCCAAGACACGCCATTCCCCAGGCTCGGTGACGACGATGCGTTCGGGCTCCACTTCAGCAACCGCGCGCGCCAACTCATCGGTAAAGCTTCCCGCATTTTCAGGGTCATTCAGTTTTGTGTAGCGGACCGTCAAACCGCGATCCTTCAGTGCCTGGGCGTGATGGCGCATGGCGGAGAACAGAAATGCGATCTTCTGCTTATGGTGCCGTACATAATTGGCCTCGTCGGCCACTTCACACATGAAAACCACGTCGTTGGACGCATTTACATCGCGCAGACTTGAGATTTCGGTATCGAGCTGATCGCCCAGAATAAATCGCAACGTACCGGGCAAACGCCTCTCCAAATCAGAACCTGTGTCTAGGACGGCACAGATAGGGCGCACATGAGAGTTTCAATAGAGCGATTGCCGCAGGCCAATTCTTGCCATTAGCGGGAAACGGAACCTTCATTTTTTGGTAACCGCAAATGCAATGCTTTTGATGCAATTCACCAATTCCCAGTGCCAGCGTGCTTTATTCGCGGGCGACCGTGAGCAGGTGTTGGGGACACCGGTTCACACCAATGGTCAGGGACACGGGATGCACGACGGTGCGCCCCACAAAGGGCAGATGACTGACAATTTAACTCAGATTGCTACCTTGGGCTTGCCCACGCTGGTCGTTTCCGACGCCAGCCAGCAATTGGAGTCTGCGCTCGGTTCATCTGATACCCAGTTCCGCGTCACGGCCATTTCCTCCTATGCCGAGGCCAACTCCCTCATCTCATCGAGCCGGTTTGCCTCCGTGATCGTTGACTTGCGGGGGTCGAAGAACGAATTTGCCCTATTAGTCCCTCGCCTGGGCAATTTGTCTCCAAAACCCCATGTCACAGTGCTTGCCTCTGCCCAGATGGCGGACACTGTGCGCTCCATGCCAGCCGTCGACGTGGTGCTGGAGGGTATTTTTGATACCGCTGCCCTCGCCAAAGCCGCTGTTCCCAGCACACCTATGGAGCACCTACCGGAGCCTGAAACGCCCGGCATAACCGGTCCGCAGACCCCTGAACTTGA
>JBCBZX010000253.1:0-4458 GCA_039815105.1 Pseudomonadota bacterium | reverse complement strand
GTTGTGGAAATGTTAGGGTTTTGCCTAGAAACCCTTACGTACGCCGAGCTGTATCCCCGCTACCCAGTACCTTTCCTTCAGGGGAGCATCCGTTTGGGTGAAAGAACCGAAGTAGGACTTAAAGAAAGGCTCTAATACTAGAATGAAGGGCTCCTTATTGCCTATGGGGTAAGTTGTAGTCAGGCTAGTCATGAAGCCCGTACCAACGTTTTTCCGGTACCTGCCATCTTCAACTAAGTTCAAGGGTTCCGGGAAGTCAGGATGTAAGAAAATTCCCTGGGTGGAAGTCGTGAGATTGATTACCGGCCCGGCGTTGAGAGACACCTTGAGTCGCTTGCCGGGCAGCGAATACCCAAACAGCAGCGGCGCTTCTAACATACGGATTTGATTATTGATCTTCAGGTCACGGCCAGAGCCAATCAAAGGATAATCAAACTGATTGCGGATTTCCGCGTAGGTAAGCCCGCCCATAAAGTGGAAGCGTTCCGAGAAGCGGTGGGTTTGCCGTAGGGTAATCTGGTAGCCGACTTCGGGGAATTCGCTGATCTCCCGAGCATTCAAAAGGCCGGTAGCTTCTGGAGCATTGACCTGAAAAGCTTGGTTCGCGTAAGAAACACCGAAGAGTAGCTCAGTTCGCGAACGATGCCGTGGGGCAGCCCGGAAACTCCCCGCTTTACGGGCCTTAGGCCGGTACTGCCGCTTCGGCTCAGGCAGCAAAGACCAGAGCGCGAGAAAGTGCTTGATCTGTGTATGAGCATGGCGCTGCATCTTGGCCCGCGTGTATTTGAACGGCATTCCAAGGCGTTGCAAAACCGGCCGGATCAGACCGAAAGTCTCAAAAAAATCGCGGTTCCCACACTTGTTTTATGTGGAGCTGAGGACGCGCTGTGCCCCGTTTTCCGCCATGAGAAAATGGCCGAGCTGATACCCGGTGCCGATCTGCAAATAATTGACAATGCTGGCCATTTGCCGGTTTTGGAAAAGCCTGACGAAACCAATGCCGCCATTTCCAAATGGCTCGAGCTTAGCTGACCATCACCTTGCCAGATTTCGGCCGCGCGTGTGTCAGGTCTTTTCAATATCTCCTTTCGCGTCTATCTAATGCGCAACCGTTGGGGGGCTTATGCCATGTGCATGGGCTGAGAGGCGCTGGTGCCGACCCATCGAACCTGTCCGGGTAATGCCGGCGAAGGGAACGGGCATGACGAACGAAATCTATGCGCCTATTGCGTTGACCATTGCCGGCTCTGATTCCGGAGGAGGCGCTGGCATTCAGGCCGATCTGAAAGCGTTCAGCGCGCTGCGCGTATTCGGCGCCTCCGTCATCACGGCCATCACAGCTCAGAACACCCAGGCCGTGACAGCGGTTCACGATGTGCCGGTGGATGTGATTGCCGCGCAATTGAACGCTGTGCTGAGCGATTTGAACGTCCGCGCCATAAAAATAGGAATGTTGTCGTCGCCTGCCATCATTGAGTGCGTCGCCGACCAACTGGCCGACTTTAATGGCCCGGTGGTGCTGGACCCTGTGATGGTTTCCAAATCCGGCGCGCGACTTCTGCAGCCCGATGCGTTGGACGCATTGCGCGCGAAGCTCATTCCACTCGCCACCATCGTCACTCCAAACCTGCCCGAAGCGGCGGACATTACCGATACGAACGAAACGCAGGATGTGGCGGAGCTTGCAGCCCAGGCGCAGGCAATCTTGGCCATGGGCGCGAAAGCGGTGCTGATGAAGGGCGGTCACGCCACCGGCGAGATTTGCACCGACCTGCTCTACACATCTGGCGAGCCTGCATTGGAGTTGGCGGCGCCGCGCGTGCGCACAAAAAACACCCATGGCACCGGCTGTACCTATTCAGCGTCCATCGCAGCGGGCCTCGCCAGGGAATTAGCTCTGCAGGATGCGGTTGCCGCCGCCCATGATTATCTGAGCAAGGCCATTGTGGCGGCGGATCGGCTTGAAATTGGTAGTGGCCACGGTCCCGTGCACCATTTTCATGAGCTCTGGTCATGACCGCGCAAGCCCAGATTGCCGTAGTGGGCGCTGGCGTTGCCGGGCTGACCGCGGCCACCGAATTGGTTGGGCGTGGCTATTCGGTGGAACTGTTTGAAGCGTCTGATCGAGTTGGGGCCGACGCAGCCTCGCACTACGCTGGTGGCATGCTGGCGCCCTTTTGCGAGCGAGAAAGTGCGGAGGAACCTGTCGTTGAACTGGGAGCGGAGGCGGCTGACTGGTGGCAGGAGCACACGAGTCTCGTCGAACGCATGGGCAGTCTCGTTCTGGCCCTGGGCCGGGACCGGTCTGAGCTAACCCGGTTTGCCAACCGTACCCGAAATTACGAGCTGATTGACGCTGAAAAGATCGCCGAACTTGAACCAGACCTTGAAGGGCGATTCACGCGAGGTCTGTTCTTTGAGGGCGAAGCGCATATCAATCCACGCCGTGCCATGCAGCATTTGGCCCGCGCCCTCAGCGAGAATGGCGTTGCCACGCATTTTGCCCGAGCTGTCGAACCGCACGATCTGCCAAATCCCGCCGTCCTTGATTGTCGCGGTTGGGGCGCAAAGAGCCTTGCTGGTCTACGCGGTGTGAAGGGCGAGATGGCGGTGCTCCACGCGCCAGATGTCACGCTCAATCGCCCGGTACGCCTCGTTCACCCCCGCTTTCCCCTCTACATCGTTCCCCGCGACGAACATCATTTCATGGTGGGTGCGACCATGCTGGAGAGCGGCGAGCGCGGCCGGGTGACCGCCCGTGCGCTGCTGGAGCTGTTGGGGGCTGCCTACGCCCTGCACCCCGCTTTTGCCGAGGCGGAAGTGGTTGAAACGGGAGCCCATGTGCGCCCGGCCTATGCCGACAATCTGCCCCGCACAGAGCGGAGCGGACGCGTCGTGTCCATCAATGGGCTTTATCGCCATGGCTTCCTGCTTGGGCCAGCCCTTGCGCGGCAAGCGGCCGATTTGGTGGAAGATATGGTGCGGGAGGAGGGCCGTCATGCGCGTTTTGCTTAACGGTGACGAGCAGCAGGTTGAAGCCGCCAATCTGGCCGAGGCGCTAGAGGCCTTGAACTATAGGGATGTGATCGTCGCCACCGCGCTCAATGGTGAATTCGTGCCCCATGACCGGCGCGCTGAAACACCCATCCAGGACGGGGACGCCATTGAAGTGCTTGCCCCGATGCAGGGCGGGTAGTTGTGACAGAAAGACAATTTTACGGCCAGTCACTCGCCAATCGCCTGCTGCTGGGAACGGCGCAATACCCGTCGCCCGCCATACTCGCCGATGCGGTGAGACGGTCTGGCGTGGAGATGGTGACCGTGTCCTTACGCCGAGAATCCGGCGTCGAGCGGGCGGGGCAGGCGTTTTGGCAAATGATCCGGGATCTGGGCGTTTTGGTCCTGCCCAACACGGCCGGTTGCCACACTGTCAAGGAAGCGGTCACCACTGCCCACATGGCGCGGGAGGTCTTCGGTACGAAGTCTATCAAACTGGAGGTCATCGGCGAGGATGACACGCTCCAGCCGGACGTGTTCGGCCTTGTGGAGGCGGCGCGCATTCTCACCGACGACGGCTTTGAGGTGTGGCCCTACACCACCCAGGATTTGATCGTAGCTGGTAAGCTCTTGGATGCCGGATGCGAAGTGCTGATGCCGTGGGGCGCGCCCATCGGCTCCGGGCAGGGGCTTAACGACGTGTTTGGCCTGCGTGCCATGCGGGCGCATTTTGCGGACGTGCCGCTGGTGGTGGATGCCGGGCTCGGCCTGCCGTCCCACGCGGCGCAGGCCATGGAGCTTGGCTATGATGCGGTGTTGCTCAACACTGCCGTGGCCAAAGCTGGCGACCCGGCGGCCATGGCCATTGCATTCGCCAACGCCACCCGCGCCGGGCAAGCGGCTTATCAGGCCGGCCCCATGGAAGTGCGCGACATGGCCGAACCTTCCACTCCGGTTATGGGAAAGGCCTTTCTGTTATGAGCCAGCCCTATGTAACCCTGCACCCCTTCTACCCCATTTTTGACAACGCGGACTGGTGCGAACGGCTGGTGCCGTTCGGTATCAAACTGGTGCAGCTGCGCGCCAAAGATCTGCCCGAAGAACGACTGAGGCAGGAAATTCGACGCGCCAAAGCGGTTTGTGACGCCCATGGCTGCGTTCTGGTCGTCAACGATTTCTGGCAGTTGGCCATCGAGGAGAAGTGCGACTGGGTGCACCTGGGCCAGGAGGACCTCGACACGGCCGATCTGGCAGCCATTCGGGGCGCGGACATGAAACTCGGCCTATCCACCCATGACCATGCAGAGCTTGACCGAGCGCTGGCATGCGAGCCGGATTATGTGGCGCTGGGGCCGGTCTATCCCACCATTTTGAAGAAAATGAAATGGACGGAGCAAGGCCTCAGTAAGGTCACGGAATGGAAGGTCAAGATCGGCGATTTGCCACTGGTGGGCATTGGTG
>JBCBZX010000446.1:0-1890 GCA_039815105.1 Pseudomonadota bacterium | reverse complement strand
GTCACGTCCGATCCCGAAGCGTTTTGCCGTAGCTTCGCGCAAAGGTTCGAAAGCATCGGGCTCTCGCATGTTGGGTTGTCAGTTCAAAGCCGCAGCGCTGCGCAGCTGGGCCGACACTTCGATGCAGTGGAGATCGGCCGTGGTGCTGTCGGCTTGGAATGGCATGGGACAGTGGCTTGCCTCAGCATCCGCACATTTATGGGCAACGACACCGGCCCGCGCATTGACGTCGGCGATCTATTCACACTGTCTTTGCCAGTGGCCGACTATGTCTGCCTTGGTCGCGGCCGGATCGAGGGCTTGGGCCTTGTGCCGGATATCGAAGCGATCAACGATGAAGCGCGCTCCGTCGCCTTAACGCTCATGTTTCAGACCGCACCAATACACAGGGCTGCACCAGGCTCACTCTGTCATGCAAACCGTGTCATCTCTTGTGCCCGACCGATACCATGACGCTGCAGAGCTACAAGAATTACAGCCATCTCAGGCTCAACGATGGCCGTCGCCTTTCCTTTGTGGAAGGCGGCGCGCAAGACGGCTTTCCCGTTTTCTATTTTCACGGAACGCCAAGTTCGCGTCTGGAGGCAACCTTTGCCGACACGGCGGCGACACAGCGCGGTTTCCGATTGATCGCAACCGATAGACCCGGCTTCGGCCAGTCCGACTTTCAGTATGATCGGACGTTGCAAAGCTGGCCAGCTGACGTGTTGGCCCTGGCAGATTTCTTGCAGATCGGCGCGTTCGGTATAGCGGGCCATTCTGGTGGCGGCGCGTACCTTTTCGCCTGTGGGACGTCCATCGATCCGTCCCGGCTCAGGTTCATCGGCGCCCTTGCGCCCTGGGGTCCAGTTGCATCACCTGAGATCATGGCGAGCCTCAATAGGCTTGATCGTGCCTTTGCAACCTTGGCTCGTAGCGTTCCCTGGATCATGTCATTGGGATTTGCGCCGATGGGCTGGGCCGCAACGCGCAGGCCGGAGTTGTTCCTGCGTCTTTTGAAAGGCGCGGTATCACCACCTGATCAACGCGTCCTGGACCGTCCCGACGTGGCACGGGTATTCAGCGCAATGGAAAAAGAGGCGTTTCGGCAAGGAAGTCGGGGTCCGGCGCTTGATGCCTATTTGGCGTATTCAGACTGGGGTTTTGATATCGCCAGCAATCGTATTCCGATCCATATGTGGCTGGGCGATGAGGACATCTTTGTCCCAAAGGACATGGGCCAATATATCGCCAGGACGGTGCCGCAGATGAACGCCCACTGGATAACCAGCGCGGGTCATCTTTGTTTTGACGCATGGGACGACATCTTCGCCGCATGTCGGTCTGAGATGTCCTGAGAATTGGGGGCAATTGGGCGCCGTTGATTGCGAATTCAGAGTAAACCTGCATTTGGGGCGCACGGGCCCAAAGAAAAAGCCACCGGGCATCTTGCTTGTCTTGATGTCGGCTTGGCGAGGGACGCACTGACCACCCCGTAATCTGCCCCGCCATTTGCATATGGCGGAACTTGGAAATCAGCTCCCTGAGCCACCGTGCAAACAGCACGGTGGCCCCATGTCAAAGAACTCCGAAGCTTACTCCCCCGACACTGCAGGGGCCTGCGTCAGACGGTGCGTACCATGGTCTTGAGCACGGCTTTTTATTGGTTGGTAGGCCCTGGTGGCGGCATGACCCTCGCCGGACCAGCGGCGTTTGGGGCAATGGGCGTGTGGGTCGGGTTTTGCGCAGGGCTCGCGTCGGCGAGCATCCTGATGACCAGACTGGTTTTTCGAGCCACAAGCAAGGTTGGGGACTGAGCTGCACGGAGTGTCTGCGGTTCGAGATCGGTTTTTCGAAAGTTCGACATCATGAATCCGGGCGCAGCACGCGCAGGTGGCGTCTTTCTTTCTT
>JBCBZX010000213.1:0-5441 GCA_039815105.1 Pseudomonadota bacterium | reverse complement strand
CATCCGTCAAAATGGGCTCCAACTGGACGCCGGGGCGCTGCGCCCTGTCCCCCTTGCCAACCTTTTGGGAACTTACTGTCTACAGGAAGTTCACCAGGCTCAGCTGGCTCAAGCGAGATGTGACGGTGTAGCTGGCTTCCATCTGGGTTTGCAGCCGTAGGATAGAGATTGCGGTCTCCTCCTGGCTGGCGTCTTCGATGCCGCTCACCAGATTCTTATACTGCTTGGTGGTCAGCTCATGGCGCTCAGAGGCGCGTTGCGCCTGCAAGTTTGCCGCCGTTATCTCCATGTGAACACTCTGCATCAATGGCGTACCCGGACGGTCAGACATGTTGCGATTGACCATCTCAGCGAAGGCGGTGTGCCGACTTATATCCTCCACCGCGCCACCCGACATGTCTTCCAGCACAAAGGCGGAGAGCTGCGCCATCATCCAGGCAAACGGGTCTTCATTGGCACGCATGCCGTAGGCGACCGTCTTCTCCCGATCGACCCGGGCCACAGCACCTTCGCGGGCACTCTGGGCCGTGTTCTCGCCCTGGTACCATTGCACCGTATCACCGGTTGTGCCGGCCTGCAGAGCAGTGGCGGTGGCGAATGGCGGTCCATCCACACGCTGGGGGTCAGCCCCATTGCCTGTTTGAAAAAACTCGAAGGATGCTTGTAGCGAAGAAGCCGCCCGAACGCTGGACTGGGCTTGAAGCCGCATCTGGCTTTCAAGCACATCTCGGAAGTTCTGAGCCGTATCAGCTGGCGTCGCGCCAATCTGAAATGTGCTGTCATTGGTGGATGCAGTATTGTCGGCGCGCAGCTCGATATAACTGGTCTCGCCATTGGGCAATTGAAAGTCGATGCGCACCTTCTGGCCAATATTGGGCTGAGCGGCGAAGTTGACCGAAGCCGCCGCCGGTGTTGCGCCAGCCTGGGGTGTGAAGCCGGAGACCATGGCCGGTGTGTCGGAGCTGATTGCAGTGATCTTGGCACCAAAGGGCATGTTGCCGGGCGCTTCGCCTGCAAATGAAACCGTCGTTCCCACCCGTACTGGAGCATCGAGGCGGCCCAGACCATTTGTCCCCAGATCGGCCTGACGGCGCTCATCGATATAGGTGTTCACACCAGCCTGAGTGCCATTGCCGTAAAGAATGGTGTTGAGATCCGCCACCGGGTTGGTGTCGACTTCCCTGCCCCCGAAAATATGGCGCCCGCCAACATCCGATTGTAGCAAAGCGTGGAACTCGTTCAGCAAAAGCTCGGCAACCTGCTGGTCGGAGGTTTTGCCGCCGCCATTGAGATTGAAGTTGGAGGGATCGATGGCGGCCTTGGCGTCGGTGCGCAGGTCCTGCATCCGGGTAAGTGTTACGTCCGCAATGGAGATACGCATATCGACAAGTTTGGTGGTTTCGGACCAGCTGTCGATCTCGGAAATGGTCTGACGAAACGAGACAGACAGGCGGCGCTGATGGCCAAGCTCGGCATAATTGTCCGCCTTCTTGCCCGTGGCGAGCTGCCTCTCGAGATCGCGCATATCATTGCGCATATCGAGCGTACGGCTGGTGAGCGTGGTGCCCAAAAAGCTTGATAGGGATGTAATCGCCATGTCTTAGCCTCCGTTGTCACCGGCGTCAGATGACGCGCAACAGCTCATTCATCATTTCCTGTACGATGGTCATCACACGGGCATTGGCGGAATATGCGTTTTGCAGTTCGATCAAATTTGCCATTTCGGCGTCAATGTTCACATCGGCGCTTTCAGACAAACGCGTCTCAATGGCCGTATAACGGATCTCCTCCACTTCATTTAGATTGTTTGCCCGTGCCGCCTGCGCGCCCTGAAATGACAGCAGCTGGCCGATGAAGCCGCCCACAGAGCCGTCATAGGATTGGGTCACAGTGCCCACACCGGTGTCCGGCGAGACTGCAAACTGAGCTTCAGTGAAGCGCGTCAGAATTGCGTTCACGCGGGCCGGGTCGCCGGGAGCAGTTGTGGCGGGTATTGTCTCGTGAATCACCAAACGACTGGGGTCGTCTTTAAGTGCGGCACCCACCTCTATCCGGCTGGCGAAACCGGCCAGCTGGCCGCCATCTTCCAGAGAATTTGTGTAAGCCAATTGGCGTTTGCCGTCGACGAACATGGGCAGGCCCAAGCCTTCATCCGTCAAGCCGGTGCGCGTAATATCTGAATTGAGGCTTTCAATGGTCACCGCACCCGAATTGGACAGAACACGCAATGTGTTGCCGGCTGGATTAGACGTGCTGAAGCTGCCGCCCAATGCGGCGCCCATGGCCGCGATGGCGGCGGGAATACCGCCCGAAATATCAACACCAATAACCGTATCGTCGGTCCGGGGCGTCGCGTCTGGGTCCAGCGGCAACAGGCCCGGATCGGTGACAGCCACGATGGAGAACACTTGCCGAGTGCCGGCATTATCAATCGTAAGCTCAATGGGATTGCCGGGCTGAAGCCCAGTTAGATCGACTTCAAAGCCATTTTGCGGCCCCACGGTCACAGCCGTTCCAACTTCTGTGACGGACGATGCGGCCAGCGCGACCATGGAGGCCAGTTCGTCGAGCTGGCGTTGGGCCTCAACCAATTGGTCATCGCGCAATGTCTGCAGTGCATGGATGCGGCCTGAGCGCAGCAAATTGCCCTCGAAAATATTGGTGTCTGCGCCGTTCACACCTCGGACGATGAAATTTCCCACTCCGCTTTGCGCTGGATCGGAATTGTAGACCGCCTGGGCGCTCATGGCGGCGCGCTCGTCAAAGACAAGCTGAACCTCCTGAACATCGAACAGCGACAACCCCGATTGTGTGGAGATCGCAACGCCACCATCGGTTTTGTAGTTCACCCGAATATCCATATTTTCAGATATTCGATTGATGGCCAGATCACGCTGGTCCAGAAGGTCCGGCGGTGGACCCTTCGCCCCAAAGGCAACGATCTGTTTGTTGAGATCGCGGATCAGATCGAGATCATCGTTCACAGATTTGACTGCGGCGGCAATACCCTCCTCGGCCTCGAGCCGCATGCCCTGGATCTCAGCGGACAAAGCGCGCAGCTGGCCGGAAAACTCTTCGGCCTTGCCCAAAACGTCGAGCTGGGCAGCGTAGTTTTCAGGTGTTGTTGCGAGACTCTCGAGACCGGCCACAAGTTCAGAGAACATCGTGTCGATGCCCAACGGTGAGCCGGGCTGGCCGAAACTTGTGTCCACACGAGACAGATAATTCTGCATTTCGGAAGCGTAGGCACGATCAGCTTTCGACCCCTGCCACTGGGCCTGAACCAGCTGGTTCAATTCGCGTGTGGCCCGCTCAATGCGAACACCAAAGGTCACGTCCTGCCCTATGGCGGCAGATTGGTTGTGAACCTTCCGGCTGTACCCGTCAGTATCGGCATTTGCGATATTGCCGGACGTGATCTGAAGCGCGGTCTGCGAGTTTTGCAGGCCGGACAGCGATACACCAAGGGAACTGGAAAGGCTCATTGTTCAATCATTCTGTTGAGGCAGGAGCGGCCGTTAGCGGAGGATGGACAGGACGTCTTGGAGCATTTCGTCCGATGTTGAGATAATCCGGCTGTTGGCGGAGTATGCTTGCTGCGTGACGATAAGCTTGGTGAACTCGTCGGAGATATCGGTATTGGAGCTCTCGAGGCTCTGCGCAATGATCTGCCCAACGCCGTTATAAATGGGCGCACCACTTTCATAGGTCTGCACGAACGCTCCGCCATCTTTCCGTGACAGCGAGTCTTCTGCGGTGAATGTCACCGTGGGAATACGCGCAAGGTTTCGCGTCTGCCCATTGTCATAGGAGGCGGTGAGATAACCGCCATTGGCCATGGCAAGGTCCACCAGTTCACCGGCAGGCAATCCATCTTGAGCGATGGTTGTCACGGACGCGTTGCCGTTCGAATCGTCAAACTGGGTAAGACCGCTAACACCGTGAGTAATCTGGATCGCGCCCAGTGCAACGCCGTCAACGGTGAGCGCAGGGATGGTGACGTTTGGCACCGCGGGCGCCAGTTGGCCAGACGCATCAAACGTGTAATCCTGACCCACGTTGCGCCACATGGGGTTACCGGCTGTGGCCTGGGAGTTCTCCAGATAAAACAAATTCCACGTGTCGTTGGTGCCTGTAATGGCATCATCGATTTTCGCCCAGCGCATCTGGATGTTCACCGGCGAACCATTGGCATCATAAGCCGTGATGGCACCACCGGCGATTGTGGACTGCATAAAGGCTTGCTCGTCCGCCGCATCCACAAAGCCTGCGCCAGCCGTTGTTGGGTTGGTACCGAAGCCTGCAGGGTTGAGCACGTGGCTACCCGGAACTGCATCATCATAGGCCGCATTGATGGGCAGGCTGGCAAGGTTTGCGCGATAAGTGATTTCGCTCGTCTGCTCAGCGGGCAGAAAATCGGACTGGAATGTCAGCAGCTCAGGCACGGAGCCAGCTTCAGCACCGGTTGTCTGATCAATGGGCAGCGACTTGAGATAATATCCCGCGCCATTTCGGAGATATCCCTCATCATCAAGGGTAAAATCACCTCGACGGGTGAAGAAATCTACGCCGCCGAACACGGCGCGGCCATCACTTTCGCCAGTTTTTTCCTGCACGACGAAATAGCCTTGGCCGTTGATCGCGGCATGGGTCTCCACCTGGCTGGCAGCAACATCGCCTTGCACTGAATTGGTGGACCGGGAATTGGCAATCACTGAGCCAGAGTTTTGACGCTGGATGGAGATCTCTGCATTGACCATGTCAACGAACGACGTGTCCACGCGCTTGAAGCCGGTTGTCTGCACATTGGCAATGTTGCCCGAAATGTTCTGCAGAGCGAATGCCTGTGCCGAAAGCCCACTAACCGCCGTCGACAATGCACCATAAATACCCATTACGCTTACCCTTCACTCACAAACTGTGGACGGCGTGAAGCCGACCGAACTGTACTGCACCACCATTTGCAGGGATCGTGCCAAGCTGGCTTTCGGTCAAAACATAATTAAAACAACCACTTGGCTTATTACAGGCAGCGTAGGAGACGACCCCGAACCCGGCAAAGATCGGCTCGGATGGGAAAATTGTGCCTAGCGGAGGGGTAATTGACGTGCTGCGTTTTGCGCCAGACGGCCCGGAGCGCTACAAGCGGGTCATGTATTTGATGCTGCTGCGCCATACCAAATCCAGCTGGTCCGAACCTGGCATGGGTGATCACGACCGAAAGCTCAACGACCGAGGTCGCCGGGGCGCCATTGCAATGGCCGAGCATATCGCAAACGCGTGCCCCAGGCCCGATGCAATCATTTGCTCCAGCGCTGTGCGGACGCAGGAAACGCTTGAACGAATTGCACCTCCTGCCATTAAAGTATCCATACGCTCCAAAGTTGAGGTAATAATCCTGTGATATCCCCAACGATGAAACATTTGCTCAAGACGCTGTT
>JBCBZX010000424.1:0-2163 GCA_039815105.1 Pseudomonadota bacterium | reverse complement strand
GTTTGTTCGTTGAGCCATGAGACTTCTATCAAAACAAAAACAACGCCGCCCCTGAACTGCTCCAGGTTGAGGAGCTCCCGATTGAACGCTTGCGATTCGAATGCATCATCCTGGCAGGACAACAGCCCAAAATAGCTTCGCCCCGGCAAACGGCCGACCGCAATATGTTGCTTGAAATCGCGGATACCCAGTGTACGGGTGCGATGTTGGGCGGCGACGTCAACCAGTTCGATCATCGCGTGCAGGTCATTGCGGCGGTCATAGGTAGAGAGCGTTGACGGGTCCAGGGGCGCGAGCTCAAACCCCTTGTAGTTCATAAAGTCAGCCACCATGCCGAGGATCTTCTTTGGCGGAACGAAGGCTCTGGGGGCTGCCTGTTTTGCGGCGGACGCAGCAGCCGTCCGCTGAAGCTCCGGATCGTCCGCATCTGGGGCGTGAATATCGACCATCTTTATCGACGCCCTCTGCCTAACATCTGTTGACCGCCCGACCCTGATCCATCACTTGCTGGCGAGGTGGCATGGCGAAAGGCAACCAAGCTTGGCTTCTTGCGTTTCTCAGCCCTGATCATCTCTGATTCCCGCCGTTTCCACACATTTGCTCAAGACCTTTGTGTTCCAAAACCCTGCCAGCCCACAAGAACTGTCTGTCGAGATCAGCCGGACCACCAGGACCATAAGATACAGGACAAGCTGTAAACAAAACCATCACTACGTTGAGGGGTATTGAGTGTACCCATATGATTGGTCGTGCCGAAATGGCCGATGATTGAGGATCGTCAAACCACACTCCATTCCACCATGCACCAAATGCCCGACAAATTTCCGTGACATTAGATACATCTCGCGCAAGTGCAGTATGGTTTAACAACAAGCACAGGTCGGGTATTGGTATCCGTGATTTGGCTTCGTGCGCTTTGCGGGCTGGGGAATGTCCTTTTGGGGAGAATGACTGGTGGTCATATCGACGCCCACGAATGACAGGTTGGGGGAGACGATCCAGGCTGATATGGCAAAGCTGGCGGTCGAGACTGATGCGGCTTTGCGCGCGAAGATCAGGCGTGCCCTTGTATGGGCGCACTGTGCCCGCGGAGAGGTGCAGCAGGCTGTAGAAGCGGCGCAGTCAATTGAGGATGAAGCAGACCGGTCGGCGGCGCTTGCAAGTATTGCACTTTATCGTGCCGAGGCTGGTGAGTCCGATGCGGTTGCATCGCTGCTTGACGAGTTACATGATCCCAAGGTGATGATTGAGACGTGGCGGGCCTTGGCCGAGCTGCAGGCTCATGAAGGCGACATTGCCGCTGCCCAAGATACGTTGCGCGCGTTTGGGGAGGTGCGCAAATCCCTCCAGGCTGACGACTCGATTTCCGAAGCGGCGTTTGAAGATATGGCCGGATTGCAGATGCAACTGGGTGACCAGCAGGGTGCGCAGGAAACAGCTCACCAGCTCCCGGAGGGCAAGCGTCGAGATCTTCTGCTTGAGTCTTTCAGTGCGCGCCAAGTGCTTGTTGGAGACCAGGACGGAGCGGCTGCTTTTGCACTCCAGATCGCGGACACCAGCCGCCGGGAGCGAGTGTTGGAAGACCTCGATCCGGATGCAAAGAAACGTGTGGCGACCCAGTCTTCTGAGAGTGCACAACACGGCAAAAGCTCTGGTGAAGTCCGATGGAGCTAAACCTCGATAGGTCCAGACCCTAGATAGAGTTCGAAGTTCATTGCGATGGCATCTACCGTCTCAGCCACCCGAGCAGATCGTCGAGACGGTTACATTCTCTCTACAGTGCATCCGCAACTCCCAGCATCGGCCCTGTCGCATGCGCTCATCGGACTGGTGGTGACGGTCTTTATGGCCGATGGCCCCTTGGGCTGGCGCGAGGGGCTCTGGATTGCCCTGTTCGTCGGCTTGGCGTTATTGCGGCTCGCCTTCTGGCGCTCCGGCGTGCTTTCCCACGAGGCGCTTTTCACCCCAAGTTCTGTCAGAAAGAAGCGCCGACAGCTGGAGTTACTATCGCTCGCTTCCGGTTTGTCCTGGGGTTTCTTTTACGCGTACTTTGTCCTGTGTGCCTCGCCTGCGGAATTGGTTTTCATTTCCGTGTGTACGATTGGCACGATGGCAGGTGCCGGACTGGCCTATTTTCGTGTGCCGATGGCTGCGTGTCTGTAC
>JBCBZX010000101.1:0-9879 GCA_039815105.1 Pseudomonadota bacterium | reverse complement strand
TCCGTGCCGGCCTGTGCCCATTCCTTGCTGATCTCTTCGGCCTCGTTGTGGCTTAGGCCGTCCACGCACGGGCACATGATCATGGCGGTGGGGGCGACGCGGTTGATCCAGCAGGCGTCGTGGCCGGCGCCGGAGATAATGTCCATGTGGCTGTAGCCCAGGCGCTCGGCGGCGGCGCGAATGCTGTTCACCAGCGTTTCGTCAAAGGCAGGCGGGTCGAACTGGCCGACGATCTCGGCGGAGAACTCCACGCCGATGGCTTCGCACAGCTTCGGTGCTTCCGCCACCAGCCGGTCCACCATGCCGTTTAGCCGGTCGAGCTCATGGCTGCGGAAGTCGACCGTGAACACCACCTTGCCAGGAATTATGTTGCGGCTGTTGGGGTAGACGTCCACATGGCCGATGGCGCCCACGGCGTTGGGGGCGTTGTCCATGGCGATTTCGTGCACAAGCTCCGTGATCTGCGCGAGGCCGCGGCCGGCATTCTTGCGCATGGGCATGGGGGTGGAGCCGGTGTGGCTCTCTTTGCCCGTCACCGTGCACTCGATCCAGCGCAGCCCCTGGCCGTGGGTCACGACGCCGATGTCCTTGCCCTCGGCTTCCAGAATCGGGCCTTGCTCGATGTGCAGTTCCAGGAAGGCGTGCATCTTGCGGTCGCCCACCTTTTCATCGCCCTTCCAGCCAATGCGCTCAAGTTCGTCGCCGAACTTCAGGCCTCTTGCATCTTCTTTGGCGTAGGCTTCCTCTTGCGGGATCACACCCACGAACACGCCGGATGCCATCATGGCTGGCGCGTAGCGCGTGCCTTCTTCATTGGTCCAATTGGTCACAACAACGGGGTGCTTGGTCTGGATGCCCAGATCGTTCATGGAGCGAACGACTTCCAGCGCGCCTAGCACCCCGAGCACGCCGTCATAGCGGCCGCCAGTTGGTTGGGTGTCGAGGTGGCTACCCACATAGACGGGCAGGGCGTCGGGGTCAGTACCTTCGCGGCGCATGAACATGGTGCCCATCTCGTCAACGCCCATCGTCATGCCCGCGTCTTCGCACCATGTCTGGAACAGCTTACGGCCTTCGGCGTCCTCGTCTGTCACCGTCTGCCGGTTCGAGCCACCCGCCACGCCGGGCCCGATCTCCGCCATGGCGTGGATGCTCTTCCAGAGGCGGTCGCCATCAATGCGAATGTTCTCGCCGGGTGCGTTGGGGGACAGGTCGTTCATAATCGGATCTCCGCTACCTCGTCATCCTCGGCCTTGTGCCGGGGCTCCATGTCTCCATGGCTGCCTTTCAGGCATGGATCCCTGTGACAAGCACAGGGATGACGGCTTGTTTGGACGACCAGCATCTTTTTCACGCAGGGAACGTAAACACGGCGCCATCCTTGATGCCGTCGGGCCAACGCTGAGTGATGGTTTTAAGGCGCGTGTAGAAGCGGATACCTTCTGGGCCATAAATGTCATGGTCGCCGAATAGGCTGCGTTTCCAGCCGCCGAAGGAGTGGTAGGCCACAGGCACGGGAATGGGCACGTTGATGCCCACCATGCCGACTTCAATGCGGTCGGCGAAGTCGCGGGCCGTGTCGCCATCGCGGGTGAAGATGGCGGTGCCATTGCCGTACTCATGATCGTCGATCATCTGGACCGCTTCAGTGTAGCTTTTGGCGCGCACGACGCTGAGGACCGGGCCGAAAATCTCGTCCTTGTAGATGCTCATATCGGTGGTCACGCGGTCGAACAGCGTGCCGCCGACAAAATAGCCATTTTCATAGCCCTGGAGCGAGAAACCCCGACCGTCGACGACGAGGTCCGCACCTTCCTTCTCCCCGGCGTCAATATATCCGAGCACCCGTTGCTGTGCGTCTTGTGTGACCAGTGGCCCCATCTCGGCTTGGGGGTCGGTGGCGGGTCCGATCTTTAGGCTCTCCACCTTGGGCTTCAGCGCAGCGACCAGCTTGTCTGCGGTTTCATCGCCCACCGGTACCGCGACAGAAATCGCCATGCAACGCTCGCCGGCCGACCCGTAACCAGCGCCCATCAGCGCGTCGGCGGCCTTGTCCATGTCGGCGTCGGGCATCACAACCATATGGTTCTTGGCACCGCCGAGCGCCTGCACGCGTTTACCGGCGGCGGTTCCAGTGGAGTAGACATATTGAGCAATTGGGGTGGACCCGACAAAGCTGACAGCTTTGATATCCGGGTGCTGAAGAATGGCATCCACACATTCTTTATCGCCGTGCACAACGTTCAAAACCCCGTCCGGGAAACCAGCTTGCTTGAACAGGTCGTAGGCCAGCATAACGGCCGACGGGTCGCGCTCTGAGGGCTTGAGAATGAAGGTGTTCCCGCAGGCAATTGCCATGGGATACATCCACATCGGCACCATGGCCGGGAAGTTGAAAGGCGTAATGCCCGCCACCACACCCAGCGGTTGACGGTCACCAATCGTGTCAATGCCCGGCCCGACATTGCGTGAGAATTCGCCCTTGAGCAGGTTGGGAATACCGCAGGCGAATTCGACAACCTCAATACCGCGGGCCACTTCGCCCTTCGCGTCCTCAAATGTTTTGCCGTGCTCTTCGGAGATGGCCCGCGCCAATTCATCGATGTTCTCGTTGAGCAATTGGTTGAATTTAAACATATAGCGCGCGCGTTTCAGCGGCGGCATATTTGCCCATGCTGGCAGCGCAGCTTTCGCTGCATCCACGGCTGCATTCAGCTCATCTGTCGTCGACAATGGCAAATTTGCCACCGGCTCGCCTGTTGCGGGGTTGAACACCTTTTGGCTGCGGCTCGAACCGGAGGTCACAAGGTTGCCGCCAATGGCATTCTGGATCGTCTTCATAGAGCATTCTTTCGGTGAGCTTCGTCATTTCGAAGCGATTGGATAGGTTGTTTAGCGGCAGTCAAAACCTTGACTGGACGGTCAAAAGTGAGCCTATGAAAGCGCTATGGACCGGTCAAGCAGCCTCGCAACATCTCCAGCACTTGAAAAGAAAAAGCCCCGCAGCCGGATTCAGAAGCTCAAGCGGAAGGCGATCCTTGATGCGGCGCTTGAGGTGTTTGCCGCCGAGGGTTATCGCGGTGCTTCGGTCGAGCGGATTGCTGAGCGGGCCCATATGTCCAAGACAAATCTGCTCTATTATTTTCCATCCAAAGAAGACGTTTATCGCGAGGTTTTGGAGCAAACGGTTGAGCGCTGGCTGGAGCCGTTTGAAGCGATCTCTCCTGACGGGGAGCCGGTGGAGGAACTGCGCCGTTACATCACGGCCAAGCTCGACATGTCCGCTGAAAACCCTGAAGGGTCGCGCCTGTTTTCAAATGAAATCCAGCGCGGTGCGCCACTCATTCTCGACTTCTTGCAAACGCGCCTCAAAACATTGGTGGACGAGAAGTGCGCCATCATCCGCCAATGGATAGATGACGAGCGTATCGCACCCATAGATCCCTATCATCTGGTGTTTACAATCTGGGCAACGACCCAGCACTATGCGGACTTTGAAGTTCAGATCGAAGCGATTTTGGGGCCGCAGGCTGGCAAGGTCGGCTTTCGGGAGCAAACGGCCCACGCCGTATTGTCAATCATTCTCAACGGCATCCGCCCGGTGAACTCCAACGTTCGAGGGTCTAGCTAGCTAGGTTCAACATTTTTGAGCACAATCAGGGCATCCGCGGCGACCGCGCCCAATGGTGTTGCCATCAGGGGGTTGATCTCAACCTCTGACAACAGATCTGCGTTTTTGATCACATAGTCTTGCATCGCCATGATGGCATCAATCACCGCTACCATGTCGGCGGATGGGCGGCCACGATAGCCCTTCAGAATGGGGGCAATGCGCAGGCTGGACAGCGCACTTTCAACATCGGATCGTGGTGCGGGAACCAGCAGGCTCTGTTTGTCAGCATGCAGCTCGGTCGCAATTCCGCCGGCGCCAACCGTCAGCACAAACCCGTGGGCAGGATCGGCCACAACCCCAACCAAAAGTTCGGCCACACTGTCGGTGATCATTTCTTCGACAAGGAACTCCTGCGCACCCATTGCGGTCGCCGCTTCTACGGCTGCGTCTTCACCCGTCAGGTTCAGCGCAACGGCTCCCGCTTCGGTTTTGTGGGCAAACCCTATGCCTTTGAGGGCCACCAGCGTGCCCATCTGAGCCGCAGCAATGCCTGCCTCATAAACGCTTCGGGCAACTCTAAAGGCCGGCAGAGGAACGCCGGCGGTTGCCAATGCCGCCTTCGCTTCAGCTTCTTTCAGGGTCTTGGTATGTGCGGAGGAGGAGGTGGGTAACACTATGGGTTGGTGTGCTTTGGCCGAGGCAGGGTCGGTCAGTTGGCCGATTGCGGTCAATGCGTCTTCAATTCCACAAAGCGGGGCGATACCTCGTTCCACCAAGCGCTTGGCCACGCCTTCAGGCATGTTCTCCTGCAAGGTGGAGACCACGGCAAAGGGGCTGCCTGCTCGGGCTTGCGCCGCCTCAATAGCATCCAGCGCCAGATACCAATCCGCTGTTTCGCATCGGTCGCCCCGCGGGAAATCCAGTACCAAAAGTGTCAAATCCTGCGCGCCACTGCCCACAGTCTCGAACACCATCGCCATGGCAGGCACATCTCGCCAAATATCTGTGTGATAGTCGAGTGGGTTGGTAAGCGTCACCAATGGTCCAAGCACGGTTGATAATTTATCGGTCTGCGGGTCGGTGAGCGCTGGGAAGGTCAGCCCATGGTCATCGGCAAGGTCCGCCACCAGGCTTGCTTCACCGCCTGAGCAGGAAATCGATGCGAGCTTCCGTCCGCCCACATATCCATGGGAATGCGCAAGTTTCAAAGTCTCGGCAAACACGGGTAAATCGCGGGCCGAGGCGAACCCCAAGCGCGCGATCAAAGCCTCTGCGCCTGCGTTTTGGCCGGCCATTGACCCAGTGTGGGAAGTGGTGGCCATCTTGGCTTCTGCAGATCGGCCAACTTTCAGCACGATCACAGGCTTGCCCAGCTCCTGGGCGCGTTGGGCCAGTTTCTCATAGCCCCGCACATCGGTGAAGCCTTCCACGTGTAGACCGATTGCGGTCACCCTTGCATCTTCGATCAGATGGCGGGCAATTGCCGCCATGGATTGTTGAGACTGATTGCCTGCCGCCACCACAAAGGCCACCGGTAGACCGCGCTTTTGCATAGATAACGAGATTGCCATGTTGGACGACTGGGTGATGATGGCAACGCCCTTGTCCACACGCTCCAGCCCATGCACATCTGGCCACAGCGCCGCCCCGTCCAGCATGTTTAAAAAGCCATAGCAGTTTGGGCCGAGCACCGGCATATCGCCTGCGGCCTCCAGCAATTGATCGTGCAGACCTGCACCATCTGTAGCCTCGCGAAAGCCAGACGCGAAACATGTTGCGCCTCCCGCCTCCATGGTGGCCAGTGCCCGAACGGCCTCAATCGTGGCGTAGCGGTTGATGCCGACGAAAGCGGCGTCAGGAGCCTGCGGCAGGTCCTCGACACACGCGAATGCATCAACACCTAGAATGGATTTTCGTTTCGGGTGCACCGGCCAAACCCGGTCTTCAAACCCTGTTTCAAGGCACCGCGCCAAAACATGTTCGCACCATGCGCCCCCGCCAATAATGGCTATGTGCCGGGGATTGAGAAGCCGTTGCAGTGACCTCATTTCATTTCTGCCATAGGTGCGCCTTCATCCGCCAAGCGGTCGCAACAGAGCACGGGAAATGATATGCCGCTGGATCTCGGAAGTCCCCTCCCAAATGCGTTCGATGCGGGCGTCGCGCCAAATTCGCTCCAGCGGCAACTCATCCATCAGGCCCATACCGCCATGGATCTGGATAGCTTCATCCGCCACCATGGCCAGCATTTCGGAGGCTTTGAGCTTAGCCATCGCCATATCCATGTCGGTGCAAATGCCTTGGTCGAACTTCCAGCCGCCTTCAAACGTCAGCAGTTCGGCCGCCCGCAGCTCTGTCGCCATATCGGCGAGCTTGAAAGAGACACCCTGAAACTTGCCAATCTGCTGGCCGAACTGCTGGCGATCCGCCGCGAACGCGATGGAGAGTTGCAGCGCTCGATCAGCGCGGCCCAGGCATGTGGCAGCGACTTGCAGGCGGGTTGCTCCCAGCCAGTCATTGGCCACGTCAAAGCCCTTTCCCACTTCCCCCAGCACATTGGCGGCGGGCACACGGCAATCGTCAAACTCCAGAATAGCGTTGGTGTAGCCGCGGTGGGACACATTGTTGTAGCCATCGCGAACCGCGAAGCCGGGGGTGCCTTTGTCCACGAAGAAGGCTGTGATCTGCGCCTTGGGTCCGCGTGGGGTGTCCTCCTCGCCCGTTTTCATAAAGCATATGGCAAAGTCTGCCACATCAGCGTGGGAGATGAAGTGCTTGGTGCCGTTGAGAATCCAGTCTTCGCCGTTGGGTTTGGCCGTCGCTTTCATGCCACGCAGATCTGAGCCTGCGCCGGGCTCTGTCATGGCCAGGCAATCCCAGGTCTCGCCCCGCAGGCACGGCTCCAGATAGCGCTCACGCTGATCGGCCGTGCCCGCGCACAAAATGTTGGATGGGCGAGCCACCGCCGTCCAATGCAGCGCATAGTTTGCGCGACCCAATTCGCGCTCGTAAAGCAGCCACGAGACGGTATCGAGCCCGCCGCCGCCATGCTCTTCGGGTATGTTGGCGGCATACAGACCGGCCGCCATGGCTTTTTGTTGGAGCTCGCGCACAAGGTCGAGGTCCAGACGCCCGGTGCGCTCAATGTCTGCTTCATGGGGGTAGAGTTCTGTTTCCACGAAAGCGCGGGTCGTCTCCACGATCATGCGCTGTTCATCGGTCAGGGCAAAGTGCATCTAACTGTCCCTAAGGCTCTTGCTCGTTGGTGTTCGCGTTGGAGTTGGCTGCCTGAGCGCGAAGACGGCTTTCATGGCGAGCCAAAGTTTCTCCGGCCCCCCAATTGCGGCCTCGTAGCGCGTGCTGAATGGCAACCAGATTGTCATCGCGGGCACGTTCAAGTTCACGGATGCTCATATGGCCGGACTGGGCATCGGATTGGTCCGCAATCAGGTCCACCAGCTCGTCATCGAAGTCTGGTACGTCGGTAAGGTGGGTCCACGGCCACTTCAGGCAGGGGCCAAATTGAGCCATGAAATGGCGCATACCCGCTTCGCCTCCGGCCACGCGATAGGTTTCGAAAACGCCCATCTGGGCGTAGCGCAAGCCGAAGCCATAACGCACAATATCGTCAAGCTCTTGCGTGGTGCAGATACCGTCCTTGATGAGCCAAAGTGCCTCGCGCCAAATGCTCTCAAGAAGCCGATCCGCCACGAACGCCTCGATTTCTTTGCGCACGCGAATGGGTTTCATGCCGATGCCTTCATGGAAAGCTGCGACTTTGTTCAGGACATCTTGTGAGGTCTTTTGGCCGCCCACAAGTTCCACCACTGGAAGCAGGTAAACCGGGTTGAACGGATGTGCTACAAGCAGGCGCTCGGGGCGGGCCATTTCGGCTTGCAAATCACTGGGCTTGAGGCCGGAAGTGGAGGAGGTAATCACTGCCTCGACCGATGCTGCTGCTTCGATTTGCGCATAGACGGCGCGCTTGATGTCGATGCGCTCGGGCACGCTTTCGACCACCAAATCAGCCCCTTTCACAGCCTCAGCCAAACTGGCGCAAAAATGCACCTGGCCTCTGGGTGGGCGCGGCGCCTCCATCAGTGCACCGACCGCGCGCTCCGCATTGGCCAGCACCGCGTCCAACTTGGCTCGCCCGTCCGGGGCAGGGTCATAAACGTAAATGTCATATCCGTTTTCAACGAACCTGCCTGCCCAACCTGCGCCGATTACGCCGCCGCCTATAACAGCGATGCGCGAGATGGCCGAGCTCAATTGGGAGCTCTTTTGGTAAGACCGAGTTTCTCACGCACCGCCTGTGGCCCCATGATTTTAGCACCAAGCCCTTCAACGATGCCCACGGCTCGCTCGACAAGTTGCGCGTTGGTGGCAAGCTGTCCCTTGCCCAGCCAAAGATTGTCCTCCAGGCCAACGCGCACATTGCCGCCCGCCAAAACAGCCGCGGCGACATAGGGCATTTGGTTGCGCCCGAGCGAGAACGCACTCCAGTTCCACTTGTCGGGCACATTGTTGACCATGGCCATGAAGGTGTTGAGGTCATCGGGCGCACCCCAGGGCACGCCCATGCAAAGCTGCACCAGCGCATCTTCTTTCAACACGCCTTCGGCGACCAGCTGTTTGGCAAACCACAAATGTCCGGTATCAAAGGCTTCAATCTCGGGCTTCACACCAAGCTCGGTCATCATGGCACCCATGGCGCGCAACATGCCGGGCGTGTTGGTCATCACATAGTCGGCTTCTGCAAAGTTCATCGTGCCGCAGTCGAGGGTGCATATTTCTGGTAGGCACTCCGCAATGTGTGCAACACGCTCCTGCGCGCCGATCATGTCTGTCCCGTCTGGATTGAGGGGTAGCGGCGCGTCGGTTGGGCCGAACACGATATCGCCGCCCATTCCCGCAGTCAGGTTAAGGACGACGTCAACATCTGCGTCCCTGATACGATCCGTCACCTCACGATAATATTCCAAACGCCGGGATGGGGCGCCCGTGTTCGGGTCTCGCACATGGCAGTGAACGATCGCGGCACCGGCCTTGGCTGCGTCAATTGCGCTATCGGCAATTTGCTGCGGTGAGCGCGGAACGTGCTCGCTTCTGTCCTGCGTGCTGCCGGACCCAGTCACCGCGCAGGTGATGAAGACATCTTTGTTCATCGATAGCGGCATCGTTCCCCCCAAGATCGACCGTCACCAGCTCCACATGCTATGCCAAGCCGACAAATTGCTTCCACGAAATGGATCGTTTGGGAAGCGGGAAATTTCTGTCCCTTGAGCCATCAGCGGCCCTTCCAAACCGGCGGCCGCTTTTCCGCAAACGCCTTCGCGCCTTCGAGATTGTCTTCAGAGCCGTAAAGCGTGTCTACGGTGGGCAGTTGGCGCCGTGTCACCCGGTTCATGACATCTTGAAATTTCGAGTCTTCCGCATCCCGCACGATCTCTTTGATGGCGGCGTAGACAAGCGGCGGACCTGCGGCCAGAGTCCGGGCCATGGCTATGGCTTCGGCCTGTAATGTTTCCGCCGGGTAGATGTGGTTCACAAAGCCCCATCGCTGCGCCTCTTCGGCATCCAGCCAGCGCCCGGTCAATAGCATCTCCATCGCAACATGGTATGGGATGCGCTTGGGTAGCTTAATGGATGCAGCGTCCGCCACCGTTCCTGACTTGATTTCCGGAAGCGCGAAGCTGGCATGGTCTGCAGCCAGAATAATGTCGCAAGACAGGGCAATCTCTAGCCCGCCACCGCAGCATATGCCGTTTACCGCGCCGATAACGGGCTTGTTGAGGTGCGGGAGCTCCTGCAATCCACCAAAACCGCCCACGCCATAATCGCCATCCACTGCGTCGCCATCTGCCGCCGCCTTTAAATCCCACCCCGGACAGAAGAACTTCCCGCCGGCAGCGGTCAGCACTGCCACCCGCAGGGTTTGGTCTTCGCGGAACTGTGCGAAAATGTCTCCCATAACCCGGCTTGTTGCTAGATCCACGGCATTTGCCTTGGGGCGGTCCAAAGTGACGACGAGAATGCTGTCATCCACTATCTGCGTGCGCACCGGGCCTACGTCTGTTTCAATCATGATGTCGTTACTCCCGGTTTGCGCTTCCGCATTACAAACTTGCGGCTGATTTGGCGACAATGTTGGTGTGTCTAGAGCAAGAAAACCGCTCAAGGACAGGAACCCACGGGCGAAGGCCACGTAATCGACACCCACGGTTTCCAACGCCACACCGTCCAATCTGCGACGGACATCACTG
>JBCBZX010000276.1:0-4128 GCA_039815105.1 Pseudomonadota bacterium | reverse complement strand
TTACAAGACCTTGGATGATGGTATTACCTGGAAAAATGTTTCCGATGGACAATTAAATACGGGTACCGTGGGTGCCGGAGAGCCGACTGCACCTCCCCGTTGAGGAAGCACAGCACCACCGCCACTGCGAAGCCCTTGGAAGATATGACTTTGTACCTTGAGAGCAAGGTTAGCTTTTGTGAAGGGCAACCTGCAGCGAAGTGAGAAGTGTGTTGAGGTACTGGAAGCCGGCGATGAAGAGGTACGAGTGGTTGATGCCGGTGGGCCGGTAGACGGAGCTCATTAGGTACTGGACGCCTGGGAGGATTGAGCCAGTGAGGAAAATGGATGAGAAGAACATCGGTGGCTTGGAGATGGCACCTAGGATGGGGGTGAGGATGAAGATGGCCTTGCCCCGCTTCCACATCAGGCTCTTGTCGGCCTCGGAGGCCCCCCTGGTCTTCTGGATCACCGTCAGGATCATGGTGACGAAGAACACCAGGTTCATGCACAGCAGGAAGATCACCTTCAAAGACGTCTTCGTTGTGGCTCTGATGTCATCAGGGCTGATTGATAGGAGAAGAAACTGACGGGTGAGGCGAGGATCCACCAGTACTCTTGGACGACGTGACTCCAGCAGTAGGAGCGCTGGTTCTCCGCTCTCACACACGACTGCCGGAGGCTTGCGTAGAGTATCACCTTCAGTGCTACAGTTCTATCAGCAGAACTGAGAACCGTAAAGACTTCCCTACCGGAAAGGCCGGGTGCTCGGCCTGCCACCGACATGGTATAAATCTCCACCCTACCGCTCCAAAGCCGTTATCGACCCGCGCGGCGTGTTGGCGGATTTTGGCGAGGTTTTACCAGATGATGTCGCAGTGGAAGTACACGACTCGACTGCCGAGACGCGCTATCTTATCGTACCGCAAAGACCGGCGGGAACCGATGATTGGAGCGTAGAAAAACTCGCAGCACTGGTGACCCGCAACGCCATGATAGGGACCCAACGGACGCTGACACCGGACGTCGCATCATGAACGGCGGTCAGGACCTCGGCGGCATGCAGGGCTTTGGCCCTGTCAGGGAAGAGCCTAACGAGCCCAATTTTCACGCACACTGGGAAAGCCGCGCCATGGCCATGGTGGTCGCGCTTGGGGCTTTGGGCCAGTGGAACATCGACCAATCCCGCCATGCCCGCGAAAGCCTTAACCCGGCGGATTACCTCACATTCCCCTATTACAAAATCTGGGTCGAAGGGGTTGAGGCGCTCATGCTGAAACGGGATCTGGTAAAGACAGAAGAGCTGGCTACCGGAAAGCAGGTGGCATCGCCCCCGCCTGATCTTCCACCCGCCCTGCCGAAGGACAAAGTCTGGAACGCGCTGCACGCTCTGGGCGGCGCAGCAGACCGGCCCGAAACCTCCAAGCCAGCTTTTGCTCTCGGAGACACGATTAAAACCATTGCGGATCATCCTGCAGGGCATACCCGCCTGCCGCGCTATGGACGGGGCAAGACAGGCACAATCACCAAGATTTTGGGCCACCATGTCTTCCCCGACAGCGCGGGCAACGATCTGGGAGATGACCCCAAATGGCTCTATCAAGTGCGTTTCAGCGCAACAGAACTCTGGGGAAAAGACGCAAATCCCAAAGACAGTGTAACCCTCGATCTCTGGGAGCCTCACTGTGTCAAAACCTGAACTGGATGCGCTGGAAGGCATCACCCTTCAAGAGGGCGAGCCGGTCTTTGCGGAACCTTGGGAAGCGCAAGCGTTTGCGCTCTGCCTGTCCTTGCACCAACGCGGCGTGTTCACGTGGACGGAATGGGCGGATGCCCTGTCGGCTGAAATCCATAGTGGAACGCAAAAGCCCTACTACCGTCATTGGTTTACCGCACTTGAAGCACTGGTGGCTCAAAAAGGTCTGACCAACGATGATGCGATCACAAAACGCGAAGCGGAGTGGCATCAAGCCGCCGCCCGCACACCCCACGGTGAGCCGATAGAACTGTAGCGAGTACGCCTAAACCAAAAGCTGCTGCGCCAGCGCGATCAACCTTTTGTCGCTGCCCTTTGGACCCATCAGGCTTACGCCCATGGGCGCGCCGTGCACCGTCACCAGCGGCACCGTGATCTGCGGCAGGCCGGAATTGCCAGACAGGCAGAGAAGCTGCAGGGCCTGCTCGCGAAACGCCTGCAGTTCATCCTCAGGAGTTGTTTTCAGCGGCGCACAGGACGGCATGGTGGGAAACACCAAAAGACCGTCATCGCCCATCACGCTTTCCAGCTGCTGCGCAACGATCTCGCGATCGGTTTTGGCTTTCAGATAGTCCGCCTCCGAAAGATCGCGTCCGAATTCAAACCGCTCCTTCACGCCCGGCCCCAGATCGGGCTGGTTCCTGGTGATCCACGGGCCAAGAGATTGCCACGCCTCCCAAGCCTGACAGCGCCGAAACGCCCAATACGCCATGTCGATATCGATACCCAGATCGACCATGGTCCGCACACCAAGCTTGGCTTCCACACCTTCCAAAGCGGCGGAATACGCTTCATGCTCGTGATCGCCCAAAAGCAAACCATCCAGCGACGCGCTGCCCATAATCCGGGTAAGAGGCGTGTCACTCGCATCATGCCCCAACAGCAGATCGCCCACGGTCGAATAGTCCGCCGGGTCGCGCGTGAACCAACCAAAGACATCAAAACTGGGAGCCAGCGGCATCGTGCGGTCGAGCGAAATGCGGTCATGCGTGATGCGCAAACCCAACAAGCCACAATAGGATGCCGGTCCCCGCACAGACCCGCCGGTATCCGAGCCGGTGGCGATGTCTACAATCCTGTTCGAAATCAGCGAAACAGATCCGGATGAAGAGCCGCCCGTTACGCGCTCTGGAGCCGCCCCGTTGATCGGCCCACCGTAATGCGCGTTGATCCCTGTCAGCGAAAAACACAGTTCTTCGCACTGAGCTTTACCCAACACGGCTGCACCGGCATCCAGCATAGCTTGAACGGCAGATTGCGTCTCCGTGTCCGGTTCAGCTTCGGCCAGACGTGTCGGCTGTCCCCAACCGTTGGGGTATCCGGCAACCTGCATGATGTCTTTGACGGCAAGTGTTTTGCCAGCCAATGCACCAGCCATCGCATGAGGCACATCAGCCGATGGATAGTCACACCAGGCGTTGTATTCTGATCCGGGGCGCATGGGGTCTCTCAAGACGTAACATCGATGACGCCACCCTCGCCTTCCTCCGTTCCGAAGGCAAGACGATCACCGGCTTTGTCCCAGTTGAGCGACGCGACCGCGCCTTTTCCCGGGCGGCGCAAAAGGCTCCCGGCACCATCTTCCACCTGAAGGGCCACAACCATGCCATCGTTGAAACCGGCGGCCAGCACGTCGCTGATCGGGTGAAAGGCAACCTGCGTCACCAACGCATCGGAATGGGTTCCCAACTCCTTGGGCGCTTTGCCCATCGGTCCGTCCTTGCCCGTGAACGGCCACACCACTGCGGACGGAGCACCGGAGGAGGCCAGCCATTTGCCCTTCGGCCCCCATGACAGGCTTTTTGGCTTTGAGGGATAGCCCGCCATCCGCATGTGCTTGCCTTCACCCGAGAGCTTGTCATCCAGACGCCAGCCGTGCAGCGCGTTTTCCGCCATCGTGGTGACCACATATTTCCCGTCCGGCGAGAAGGTAACCCCGGTATGGGCACCGTCCCAGAGCAGGTCGATAGGTTTTGCACCTGCAGCGGCCCAGTGCAGCGTGGCACCGTTGTATCGGGCGCAGGCCAGTCGCATTCCCTTGGGAGCAAAACAGAGCCCTTCAACTGCCCGCTCGTGCGAAATCTCTCTCATGGTGTCGGCAGTTTTCAGCCAAACAGTCCGGCCGCTGGCATAGGCGAGTGCACCATTGGGACCAGCCGCCAGAGTATCGATCCACTTTCCGGCATGGTGGGAAATCTCTTGGACCCCGCTGCGGGTGGTGGCGACCACCCAACCGTCCTCACCGCCCGATACAAGAGCATTGCCCTTAAGAGTCGGGACCGCGCTCAAAAGCCCATCATGAATGCTAAAAACATCGGCCTTGCCGGTCGGGAAATGGACGGCGCCCTCCACCGTTGCAAACACCGGTTCATCCGCAATGAAACCGGCCCATT
>JBCBZX010000019.1:0-19442 GCA_039815105.1 Pseudomonadota bacterium | reverse complement strand
GACGAGCCCACAGGCAATCTGGATGAGCAGACGGGCAAACAGATCTCGAATCTGCTGTTTGAAAAGCAGCGCGAACGCGGCACCACACTGGTGTTGGTGACCCACGACAGGCGCCTGGCCGAACAGTGCGACCGCCAAGTGCGGGTGCGCGGCGGTGAATTGTTTACCGAAGCGGAAGAATTGGCAGTGGCATCGTGACCACTGCAGAGTTGCACGCGCCGGCCGAGGCTCACACCACATCGAGCCAGACCGTTTTTGAAGCTGGCTCCACATCCTACGCCTTACGCATTGCGCTTCGCGAAATGCGCGGGGGCCTGCGCGGTTTCATTATTTTTCTCGCCTGTATCGCCCTGGGCGTCGGCGCGGTTGCTGGAGTGAACTCGGTGGCCAATTCCATCACCACTGGCCTTGCGACGGAGGGCCGGGCGATATTGGGTGGAGATCTGAAATTCTCGCTTACCCACCTTAAGGCGACCGACGAACAACGGTCGGCCATGGAGGCTGTCGGGAAAGTCTCTGAAACTGCCACCATGCGCACCATGGCGCGGGTCGTTGACCGCGCTTCGACAAGCGCAGGCGCTGACTTTGTCGACCAAACCCTTGTCGAGTTGCGGGCAGTCGATAAGGCTTGGCCGCTGGTGGGCGAGATGGAAACCGGAACCGGCATCGGAACCTCGGCCTTCACTGCACCCAATGCGGACGGCCATTGGGTTGCGGTGGCACAGCCCATCTTGTTCGAGCGGCTTGGCCTGAGCCCCGGCGACACGGTGGCGGTGGGCAATATTGAAGTCGTGCTGGAAGACAGTTTAACCGTCGAACCGGACACGCTTTCCACAGGCCTTCGGTTCGCACCCCGCCTGCTATTGTCCACAGACGCCTTGGAGGCGGCGGGCCTTGTGCGCGTGGGTTCGCTTGTCACCTGGAGTTACGCCCTGGCGCTGAACCAGGCCGGAACGGCTGAGCAGGCCCAGGCCGAGATTGAGGGCGCCTTTCCCAATGCCGGTTGGCGGGTGCAAACCACCGACACAGCATCACCCCAACTCGCCCAGGCCGTTCAGCGATTTTCTGACTTCCTGACGCTTGTTGGTCTGACGGTACTGGTGGTTGGTGGCGTCGGCGTGTCCAACGCGGTCCGAGCCTATCTGGACGGAAAACGACCGGTCATTGCCACGCTCAAGTGCCTGGGTGCTCCGGCATCTTTCATCACACGGCTTTATCTGTTTCAGATCGCCATACTGGCAGGTTTGGGCACGCTGATCGGACTGGCCATCGGCGTTGCAATGCCGGTTATTGCGGCGTGGGCGCTGGAAGGCGTTCTACCGGTTGCGTCAGGTGGATATATTTTCCCCGGCGCTCTCGGCTTGGCCGCCGCCTTTGGATTGCTCGTTGCACTGGTCGCAGCTTTGTTGCCGCTTGGTCGCGCGCAGGCGGTGCCCGCCACCGCCCTGTTCCGGGAAGCCTCAGGCAACAGATCTGGCCGCGCGCCTTGGGCATTCACATTGGCCGCATTGCTGATTGCAGCATTTGTGGCAGCCGTAGCCATTTCGACTGCGCTCAATCAGTTCATCGCCAGCGTGTTCATTGGCGGATTGGTGGCCACATTCATCATTTTGGGGGTGGTTGCACGTCTTGTATCCATGGTTGCCAAGCGCGCGCCGACGGTGCGGTCAACACCCTTACGCTTGGCCATTGGCAATATCCATCGACCGGGGGCCCTGACAACTTCGATCGTTTTGTCTTTGGGGCTGGGCCTTACACTGCTGGTCGCGCTGACGCTGATTGAAAGCAATATGCGGCGACAGCTCACCACTGGCTTGGCGGCGGAGGCGCCGAGCTTTTTCTTCACCGATATTCAGAATGCCGAATTGGAAGGCTTTCAACAGACGCTTGCGCAGGCCAGCCCGGCAGGCAGCACAGTGACAACCGTGCCCATGCTGCGCGGCCATGTGCTGACCCTCAAAGGCATTGAAGCTGAAAATTACCCCATCATTGATGGCCAGGGCGAATGGGTGCTGCGGGGAGACCGAGGCCTCACCTATTCCAGCGATATCCCCGCAAACTCCACACTGGCAGCTGGCGAGTGGTGGGATGCCGATTATGATGGCCCGCCATTGGTGTCTTTCGCCAAGGAAGAGGCGGATGAATTGCGCTTGACGATTGGTGACAGCATTTCCGTATCCGTTCTCGGCCGTCCCGTCACAGCGACTATCCACAATCTACGTGAGGTCGAATGGGAGTCCTTCGGCATCAACTTCGTGATGGTGTTTTCGCCCAACACATTTGCCGGAGCGCCACACTCGCACCTTGCCACATTGGCGCTGCCGGGCGCATTGGGCGCTGATGACGCAATCGCGCGGGACGGCGAGATATTGCGCACCGTGACGACGGAGTTTCCAGCCGTGACCTCCGTTCGGGTGAAAGATGCAATTGATGCCGTGAACGATCTGATCGGACAAATCGCCATAGCCATTCGAGCTGCGGCGGCATTGACGCTGGTTGCGTCTGTGTTGGTGTTGGCGGGTGCCCTGTCCAGCGGCAGCCAGATGCGGGTTCATGATTCCGTCGTTCTCAAGACGCTTGGTGCAACGCGGCGCACACTCATATCTGCCTTTGCCACCGAATATGGTATTCTGGGATTGGCCACCGCAGGCTTTGCCCTGGGTAGCGGGGTGGCTGCCGCTTGGTTTGTGGTGACCCAGATCATGACATTTGATTTTGTGGTCTCGCCACTTTTGGCGCTCGCAACAATTGTGTCGGCCCTGGTCCTCACCATCGGCTTGGGACTGATCTCGACTTGGCGTATTCTGGGACAAAAGGTTGCGCCGGTTCTGCGGGAACTCTAGCCCTGAGCGGGCCGGCGATTGGCTGATTTGTTTACCATACGTCGCTTTGTCGCAGCCAATAAGTGACCGGTAGAGCGTTGAATCTACAAAGTGCTGCGCAAGGGTCTTGTTTCCGACACGTCGGAAATTCATATTAGGGCTAATCGCGCTGGGCTCCCGATCCGCGCGGCCATCTTGTTCGGGACCTCTTAACCGGAGTTAAAAATGGCAGAACTCAGAAATCAAACGGCCTATCAGGGACGTGTTCGCGACCAAGCGGCCATCGACCAGGGCCTGCGCAGCTACATGCTGCGTGTTTACAACTACATGGCAATTGCCGTCGGCATCACCGGTGTCGCAGCGTTGCTAACCGCGAATATGGCAGTCCAGAATGGTCAATTGACATCATTTGGAGCGGCCATTTACACGTCGCCGCTGAAATGGGTGGTCATGCTTGCCCCGCTGGGCTTCGTGTTCCTGTTTGGCTCTATGGTGAACCGGGTGTCGGTCTCTACTGGACAGTTCATGCTCTATGCATTCGGTGCACTGATGGGCTTGTCATTATCATCGGTGTTTTTGGTGTTCACCGGTGAGTCGATCACGCAGACATTCTTTGTCACCGCGGCGGCCTTCGCTGGCCTGAGCCTTTACGGCTACACGACCAAACGCGACCTGTCGGCATTCGGCACGTTTTTGGTCATGGGCTTGATCGGCCTGATCATCGCTTCGGTCGTCAACATCTTTGTGGCTTCCAGCATGCTTCAGTTCATCATCTCTGTGGCTGGTGTGCTTATCTTTGCGGGTCTCACCGCGTGGGACACACAACGCATCAAAACGATCTACGACCAGGTCGCACATGATGAGACACTTATGGGCCGCACCGCCATTATGGGCGCGCTGAGCCTGTACTTGAACTTCATCAACTTGTTCATGTTCTTGCTGCAATTTATGGGCAACCGCGAGTAGCTTGAGCGATCATGAGTTTGAAAAGGGCGGCTTCGGCCGCCTTTTTTGTGTGCACTTGCAGTGGTTTCAATGCTTGCGGCGACGCATATCAGTCGGCAAAAGATGAGCATGAACTTTCATCTCCGCACTGCACAGCTCTCCGATGCACCCTCGATCCACGCCATATATGATGAGGCTGTCCGCACCGGAACCGGGTCATTCGATATCGAAGGCCCGAGCTTTGCTGACATGCTGGACCGCCTGAAGACCCTTCAGTCCAATGGCTATCCAATCGTTGTGGCCGTTGAAGATGGCTTGACGGAAGATGAAGGTGAAGGGCCCGTGATTGGCTTTGCATATGCAGGGCCGCACAAACCCCGCTCGGGCTATCGGTTCACGGTGGAAAGCTCGATCTACATGGCGCCGCGGGCCAGGAAACGAGGCGTTGGAACGGCTTTACTGCAAGGCATCATTGCAGCCAGCGAACGGGCGGGGTTTCGCCAAATGGTGGCCGTCATCGGTGACAGTGCAAATGTCGGGTCCATATTGGTGCATGCGAAATGCGGTTTTGAAGAAGTGGGTATCTTCAAGAATGTCGGTCACAAGTTCGACCGCTGGCTCGACGTTGTGTTCATGCAAAGACAGCTGGGACATGGCGGAGCACAGCCGCCCACTGAACGAGCTAAAAGCCGGACGTGAGAGGCGAATTTAGAGTGGAACGACTTTGCTCTTACGATCCAATACGCGCATGACTTGGCGCAGGTCATGGCCGCGCTTTAACACCGTACCCTCAGCGGAGACGATGCTGTAAACACCCTGCCGCCGCGCAAGCCTTGGGTTTTTCTCAATGCGATAAATTGGCATTTCGGCTGAGCGGCGAAATATTGAGAACACGGCCCGGTCTTTTAACATGTCGATGGCATAGTCGCGCCACTCACCCGTGGCAACCCGGCGGCCATATGCCCCCAACATGAGATCGAGTTCAGCCCGGTCAAACTTTACAACATCAAATTTGGATGTCCGATTCTCCCCGGCCGTAGCGGTGGAAGAGACGATGTAAACTCGCTCGTCTTCAACACGATCTGCTGGGCGAGGTTCGAAAGGCAGCACCTGCGCCCCCACCGCTGATGCGCCAACCGGCGAATTGGAACTCTCTGACATTGTGCCTCCATCTTATGGTAAAGAGCATAACCGGAGGACACAGACAGGCAAGGATACATCGCCATTGTGCAATGGGGTAAAGATGGAGATAGTGGCACGGAAATGAGATAAGATGTGGCGACTGGCTATCGGCTAGACAATTAGCCGGATTCCCAAAAATACCCATGGCCTGCCGCATTCGTGCCAAATTTGTGTCATTTGCGAGCCACAAACTCGTGGCAACGTCAGAATGCAAGCCGATGGGTGTCTGAGGAAATGCCCCCCAACCCCTCTCCTCTGACACTGCCTTGCAGGTTCTTTCCCCGGAACCAAAAACTTCAGGCCGACCCCGGATGGGTCGGCCTTTTTCATTTCTACAACACGTTTCCCTAAGCTGCTACGCGGTCAGATGCTTCGGCAACCGCACCACCCTTTTGAGCAACCAGATCCACAATGTCTCCAAGCTTCTGCATGCCGACGATCTCAGGGATCGAAAACTGCACGCCAAACTGATTTTCAACTGCAAGCACCAATTCGATGTGGCGCAGCGAATCCCAACGCGGTGTGTTCTGCGCATTGGATTCAAGTGTGATGGTGGATGCGTCGACCTTCAGGACTTTCGCAACAATTTCAGTGATCTTCATGAGGCTACTCCCTACCCGTTTCTTGCCACCAATTTGGCAGATACGGGTTTGAGAAGCCTTACGATCTACTGGCGTAGCGCGAGCTTTGTGAGTCAGGCTTGATGGAATCCTAAGATCACAAGTTAAGCGACGCCTAACGGGCCGACGCTCAACCTTGGGGTTTCAAGCTTCAGCGTCGTCTTGGTCGGTTGGCGCCACGATCTCCGAGAGATTGGAGAAGAATTGCTTGGCCAGCTTTTTGGCAGTTGAATCGATGAGGCGGCTACCCAGTTGCGCGAGTTTACCCCCCACGTCGGCCTTCACATCATAGTGCAGCATGGTGCCCTCCGGCACCTCCTCCAGGCGAACGTCGGCATGGCCGCTGGCAAAGCCCGCAACACCGCCCTTTCCTGACCCGGAAATGCGATAGCTCTCCGGCGGGTTCAGATCAGTCAACTCCACCTCACCTTTAAAGGTGGCCTTCACCGGGCCGATTTTCACCTTAACCGTAGCGTTGAGATCAGTCGGCGTCTCCATTTCCAACTCTTCACAGCCTGGAATGGCTTGTTTGAGAATGTCCGGATCGTTCAGTGCAGCCCATACGGCCTCCCGCGGTGCGGCAATGAGTTCCGAATTGTTCATTTCCACGGTGTGTTCTCCCCCCGATGAACTCAGCCGGGCGCACCTGCGAGATGCGCCACGACGTTCTCGATCATACGCATTCCGGCATCTGCGCCAAGTGACATGATGGATTCAGGGTGAAACTGAACCGCTGCAATGGGCTCATCGACGTGCTGGATGCCCATGATCACGCCGTCATCCGTACGCGCAGTGATGCGTAGCCCGTTGGGTAATGTTTGTGGATCGGCGTGGAGGGAGTGATAGCGGCCGACGGTGACCTGCCTCTCATCCCCACCAAGACCGGAAAACACGATGCCCCCATCTTCTGCCAGCTGAATGCGGGAGGGCTTGCCGTGCATGGGAACGTCCAATTGTTGCAATTCACCCCCTAGCGCTTCCGTGATCGCCTGCAGTCCAAGGCACACGCCGAACAGGGGCACGCCCTGGGCGCGAACCCGATCGATTGTGGTGGCGCAATTGAAGTCCGATGGCGAGCCAGGGCCAGGCGACATCACCACGAGATCAGGTTTCATGCTGGCCAAAAGTTCATCAGGCACCGGCGAGCGCACGGTGCGCACCTCCGCCCCGGTTCGACGGAAGTAATTGGCAAGCGTATGCACAAAACTGTCTTCGTGATCCACCAGCAGAATGCGCTTGCCGGCGCCCACCTTTGCAGCCTGCCGCACCGCGCTTTCGACATTGGGTTTGCCACTTTCCCGGATGGCGGTGAGCAATGCTGATGCCTTCAACTCGGTCTCGGCTTCCTCATCTTCGGGCACGCTGTCATGGAGAAGAGTGGCCCCTGCCCGCACTTGCGCAATGCCATCCTTGATGCGGATCGTTCGTAAAGTCAGGCCGGTGTTCATGTTGCCATCGAAGCCAACCATGCCCACAGCGCCACCATACCAGACACGCGGGCTCTTCTCTTGGTTTTCAATAAAACGCATGGCCCACAGCTTTGGAGCGCCGGTCACCGTCACAGCCCATGTATGGGTCAGAAAACCGTCAAAAGCATCCATCCCGTCTCGCAGGCGACCTTCAATATGATCGACCGTGTGGATGAGGCGCGAATACATTTCGATCTGGCGGCGGCCAATCACGCGCACCGAGCCAGGCTCGCACACGCGGCTTTTGTCGTTCCGGTCCACATCAGAACACATGGTAAGCTCGCTCTCATCCTTTTTGGAGTTGAGCAGTTTGAGGATTTGCTCGGAATCTTCGATCGCATCCTTACCTCGGCGGATGGTGCCGGAGATGGGGCACGTTTCGATGCGGCGACCATCAACCCGCACAAACATTTCTGGTGACGCGCCCACCAGATATTCCTGTGCGCCAAGATTGATGAAGAAGGAATAGGGGCTTGGATTGATTTCCTTGAGGCGCCGCGAGATCGCGGCCGGGCTGCTCTTAACCTTCTCAAAAAAGGTCTGCCCCGGAACCACCTCAAACAGGTCGCCGCGGGCAAACGACCGCTTGGCATGATCAACAAGCCGGGCATATTCTCCGGGCTGGTGATCCCCGCGACCTGGATGGGTGCCAGCAGGAGCGGGCTTGAAGGGCTCTGGCACCACTTTTCCATTTAGACCGACGGTCGAAAGTTCTGCCTTCACGAAATCAAACCCGATGGCCTCAGCCGTCTTCTGGTGGTGATCCACGACAATGATCTCGTCCGGCAGATACAGCAGCAAATCACGGTCGGTGTCCGGACGGTTCAGTTTCAGCTCTATGGGGTCAAACTGGAAGGTGAGGTCGTAGCCAAACGCGCCAAATAGACCAAGGCGGCCTTCCCCCGGCGCGTAGAACGCCGCAACGATTGCGCGGAGCACAGAAAAGACGGAGGGCACGCGGGTCCTTTGCTCTTCATCAAAACCGGGTTCCGGGGCCTTGATGCCCAATCGCAATTGCCGGTCGTCACCCTCGCGACTGGCAATGGCCGGCTCATCTTTGAGCGCATCTGCAATCATCGCCAGCAATGGCACGCCACGGTCGTTCAGCGCCGACAGGCGCATGGTCCTGCCCCGCCCCTCAATCTCCAGCGGAGGATCGACGATGGCGGTATCCCAGCGCGTATAACGCCCCGGATATTCATAGTTGGATGAAAACACCGCCCCACGATGTGCATCAATCTTCTCGACGGCGTCAGAAATTGCGGTCTCATAGACCAACGGGCGCGATCGGCGCCGAACCGTTATGTCGCCGCTGGTGACATATTCATCATGCTCTGGATGGGTGATTGTTTGGTCAGTCATGACATTCCTTCGCTCGACTATCTGCGCGTAAGGCGAGCGGGCATAAAAAAGGACCGCGCACCATTTGGCTGCGGTCCCTGAATTCAAATGCACAGTGCCCGCAGCTTAAGCCACGAGCCACCAGACGCGAACGATGTTGCGTGTGCAGTTCATGAAGTGGTTGTAGCTGGCAAACTTCTCCGCCTCAACCAGCCATGGCGGTAAAATCTCTGGATGAAATAGCCGGGATCGCGTTGGGGCACGATCCCGGTCGCCCCAAAAAAGGCAAGGTTCCGGCTGACTACAGGAAGGCCGCATGGCTGCGACAAGACCGGAATGCCGGTGGACACCCGCCGACGGATCAATATTAGCCCAGTGCGCCAGCCAAAAACTGAACGCAAAGTGCGAAATCTGGCCCCTGATTTACCGGTCAAGAACGTCCCGAATTTCCACCATGTTGGAACGCACCCGCAACAGATCAAAACCAATGCTCTCCAGATGATTCTTGATGAGGCTCGACTGGCTGGCATTGGCGATCATGGGTGGTGTTGTGGCAATCGCCTCACGGGTTTGCTGGGAGAGGCGCACCCAAAGCGCCTCGAGGTTCCGCTGGTCAAAAACATCATCAAAGTCGCTGCGCACGGCCGACAAGATGCCGTGATAGGCAAAGAGTTGGCCGTAGGTGAACCAGAACCGGTCATCAGCCCGCACATCAAAGCCGGTAAACCCGCCTTCCGCTATGCGCGAACGCAGGATTTCGGAAGTGGAGCCGATGTCCGAAGTGATCCTATCAAGAAACTGAAGCAGATTGTCGGCGCGGGCATCGAAATTTGCGTCACACGCCTCTAGCTCAGCGTTGAAGGCACGCAGGCTGACCATGGCTTCCTTCAAACGAGAAGATGTGGTGGGCTGAAAGAACGGCAGACCAGAGGTGATGAACCATGCGTCTTCACGATAGTTCGCCGCCTCACGAGCTTGCTGAAGATTGGTATTGACGGTGGACGTACCCCGCACACGCCCCAAGCGATCAACCAGCTCAACGCTGGTGCGGCGCACGGCCTGGTTGATGCCAAGCTGAAATGCCGCCCGATTGTCGAAGTGTGGGGTGTAGCGCCAAGCGTATCCAAACAGGCCAGCCTTGTAAAGCGGCTGCTGAGGGATCCAGGTTGTCTCAACCGTGTTCAGTTCGATGAGGTCCGACGCAACGCGGGCGATCTGCGATGGGGCGCACTGGCCACCCACAGCGTTCTGGGTGTCTCCCGGCGTGCCGGCCTCGCCAGCACCCACATTTGCCGTCGCAACTGGCTGGCCAGGCTCCCGGCTGGCGGTCTGGGCAACCACCTCGCCACCCGGCGCATATTTGTCAGCATAGTCCGGACCGGGTGGGTTCCAGAATTGCGTAATCCAGATCAAATGCAGATAGCCGGCAATCAGAGTGACAACAATAATGGCGATGGGCACACGCACCAGCCAACCACGGCGCTTGTACCAGCGGCCAAACGCCAGAAATGGCCACAGCAAAACACCAATGACGTAGCCAATGCCTTTGCCGATGGCAGCAAAGACGCTCTGAAAGAATGCGATTATCGGGTCCAGCATTTGGCTTCCTGTCTGTGTTTATCTGGCGCACATGGGTCAGTTGAGTGCGAAAAGTCTGCGCCGGAGACCACGCTTGTCTCTGAGATAGTCATTTCGCAGGGTCTTTGCGACAAAGTCCGCATGGTGGTCTTCAAGGTCAGGCCAATTGCCGTAAAACTCTGGCTTGTTGAAGATGTATTGAGCCACAAAATCCCACGGCACATATTCACCCAGCAACCGGTTCACCAGCCACTGGTCAGGCCGGCCAGGCTTACCGCGCAACAGTGCCACCCAAGTTTCCTCTTCGACGTCATCATCATCTAGCTCGGACCAATCGTTCACTCGGGCTTCCACCCAGCGCAACTCTCGCAAAAGCTCGTCACGTTCCAACGACCGCAAATCGGATTTGCCGCGAAAGCCGCCCTCCTCCATAGCCGATAGCTGGTCTGCCTTTCCGGCCTTCACCATCAAGTAAGCCCGGCGCATCTGAACTCGGTGAGACAGAAACCCCGACTGCTCTAACCAGGACCCCCGTGGCTTTTCCAGCCTGCCGGTATCCTTGAGAAAATCCAGCACGAGTTCCATGTCGGATAGTGGAATGAAGGCCGTGGTCCACGGATTTGCCTTGCGAAAGCCGGGGGCCTTTGCGTCGCCGATTACAGTGGTTTTTGGGCCATCGTGAAAAATATAGAGCCCGCCAAAATGGGACGTCCAAAACGCCTCGTGTCGGAAAACAACCTCCTGGGGCACGATCTCATTTTGACGGATATCGCCGACCTCAGCAGCCAAATCGACCATGGCCTGCACTGCATTGTCGTCGCGCCACAAATCTTCGGACTTGGTGAGAAGATCAAGATCTGCGCGCAGGCGGTTGGCCTTGCCGGTCAGGTCCGCGCCGGTTTTCACCTTGAACTCGACGGTTTCTATACCCAGCAAATCGGTCACATCATCCACGATGAACACTGAGTCTTCGATCTCGCCATAGCACGCGTCTTTGATGGTAATCGCATTGATGGCTCGCACATTCGCCTCAAAGAACTGATGCATCAGCTCTTCGGTGTTGGACATGGCGGTGTGGACCACGGGGAGGCTGCGCTGTTCTGGCGAAATGATGATGAAGCGTCGATTGATGCCACCGGGGTCGAGATATTGCGTGTCTCCCATCTCTTCGGCGACCTCCGGCGAATAGCCAGTCATATCTATGCGAAATCGCTCCAGCTTCGTCTCAGGCAGACTGAAGCCGCGCAGGGCCGAATTGTAGCGTGCGATCTCAAAGGGCTCGGTCACCTCCAGCATACGGCTATAGATCAGGTCGTGTTCGGCAAGGCGCTGCATCAGGCGGACCACTCACCCTTGTTTTTCAGCTCTACGATTTCCTTGGCCGCACGTTCACGCAGGCGCTCGTGGCGGATCATTTTGGTCACGTCCGCCTCGTCAGATTTGTCGGCGTAACGGAACTCACTGTCGGCGTAGCGATTGATCTCTTGCAGCACCATGGCCAGCGAGAAGGGCCCGCGCAGGTCCTCAATCATGGCTTTCTTGGCGTCATAATCCTTGTGGCAGAAATTCTCGGGTGCTTCGAACCACTCGTCCGGCAGTTCCACATCCATGGCCCGCATTTTAATGGCGTCGGTTATGTTCTTTATAGCGCGACCTGTGAAGCGCGGCTCGGCCTGCTTGATCATGTGCAAATAGGTGCCGACATCGGCCATGGTTTTCATATCGCCGTGGGCGCTGACATAGCGGTCGTAAATGTTGGCCAAGCCGTCTTCCTGGGGGCGATTGTGCTCCTCATACGCGACGGAGACTTGCCGCTCGATGGCCTGCGCCTCAAACAGCTCGTGGTCGCCCAGTGGGATGGAATGGTTCTTGCCCGCCAGCAACGCGAAGATGTCGATGTAATCGTCTTGCGTTTGCGGCCCGTCCACCAGCCAGCGAGCACCTGCGCGCTGGCGCAGGGCATCATCGACGTTTTCGGGATAATTGGAGAACATGCCGAACGTAGCATTGCCGCGGACCACCGTGTTGGCCCCGGCAAAGGCCTCCATGAGCACCGCGGTGACCTCCTGCTGGCCAGCGGATGATTGATCGTCGCCGCGCTTGCCGGCCACTTGATCGATATCATCGACCGTGCCGAAGCCTATGGAGTTGGTGCGCAGCACATTGTCGACGAACTGGCGGCAGTTCTGACCCGACTTGCCCTGGTAAGACGAGATCTGATCGACGCCGAAATTCTCATAGTAAAACGGGTAACCAGCCATCTGGCAGTAATCATTGACCATGCCTGCCAGCATCTGGATCAGGATGGTTTTGCCTGTGCCCGGCGAGCCGTCACCGATAAAGGTGAACAGGAAACCCCCCATTTCCACGAACGGGTTCAGCTGGCGGTCGAAATCATAGGCCATGATCATCTTGGCCAGCTTGATCGACTGGTATTTGGCAATGTGGTTGCCGATGATCTCATTGGGCTTCTTGAACTGCATGACGAGAGCCTGGCGCTTTTCGCCGGGTGCCACGTCGAAACCGTTGAGTTCGAAATTGTCCATTTCCAACCGAATGTGGCTGTTCTCGAAGCCCGCCAGACCCTCAAATCGGGAGCGACGAGACAGCAGGCCAGCGATCACCGCCTTCGCATAGCTCCGAGCTGATTGCAGAAGGCTCTCATCATCTTTAGCCGTCGCAACCGCCGTTTCCAGGCCTGCAACCAGCGCCTTGATCGCATCTTGCGCCGTGTCGAACGTATAGCTGGGTTCGGGCATATCGCTGGCAGATTCACCGTCGGCCACCACCGTCTGTGACAGATAGGCCGCCAGCGAAAAGCCCGCGATATAGGCCTGCGCCTCGAGCAGCGACTTGAACTCCGTCGCCTCTGCCCCCGCCAGCGGGTTAGAGGTGTTTTTCTCTTGCAGCGCCTCCAGATTGGAGGACTTGGAAAAGCTGTCGGCCACAGCAAGGGCAACTGCGATGCCCCGCCGCGTGCGGTAAAGGAGGCCGTGTTGGGCAATGGACAACATGCCAGCACCGTTTGAAGAAGAGCCGCCGCCGGCTTTCTCAATGGCTTGTGCCAGCTCCACCTGCCGGGTTTGCCGCGCACCACTGGTGGCAACCGTGGACACAAAGCGCCGCCGCGTGCCCGCAAGCTCGGTTTTGGACCGACTCTCAGCGGCCTCAGTCACCACAAAGCGGGTGACAAAGCTCTGCGCCAGCGAAATATGCTTGGCTATATCGTCTTCATGCAGGGTGGTGAGGCTCGCATCCATGATGGCTCCTAAAACTCCCTCAGCACTTCATTGCCGGAGATGATGTGGGTTTTAAGCCCGGCGAAAATCTCATCCTGCCGCCCGGCGGCGTAGATGGCTTGGTAGGCTTGATGGGGCACGAGCACGTTGGTGGCGTGGTCGGACACGCCCAATCGCACGGCTTCCAGATCTTCTGTGTTGATGAAGAATTCCTGCACGGGCGGGGTGGAAGACCAAAAGCCCGCTTTGCCCTCGCGTTCGTTCATCGACCACAATTCCTGGATCGACCATTCCAGCAGCCACGCATTTTCCGGCTTGCGGACCTTGGCGAGAATATTGGCGACGAGGCTGCCATGCTCGGTCAGCCCCGCATGGTAGAAGGGCCCAAGCACAAAGCGTTGCAATTGCTTGAGATGCAGATGCGGAAAGTCCGCATCCAAATTGGTGCCAATCGTGGTGAGGGTCAGGCCCAGTGAGGCGTTTTTCTCCACAAAATCATCGAACTGATGGGCAAGCTCGGGGTTGAGCAGGCCACCCACGGGCAGCGGAATGTCGACGCGCTCATTGAGCTTTCCATCCCGCACCAAGGTGCGCACCATTTCCTCCGACGAGTCTTCGATGGTTGCCGTGTAGACCACGGGCAAATGCTGCGTGCCATCGTAGCTGGCCCAATGCACCACATAATAGGGGCGGCCATTCTTCGGGTTCACCGACACGCGCTCCGTCACCGGCAAGCTGTGGGCTTGGAACAATTCCTGGCCAGCAATGCGCTCATAGTAAGCGCGCTGCGCAAGCTGCTTCTGAATCTCGGTGGGAAACGCCTTTTTGACCAAAATGAAATCGGCCATGTCAGCACGCAATTGGTCCATCGACGGCAGGCTGGCGAGTGCAGGCTCAGCCTTCTTGGCATCATTGGTAAGATCGAGAATATTGTGAAAGGTCGGAAACCCGCTCTGCGCCTTTGAAATGCGAAAGCGCTCGGTGAACGACACCCGATGCTGCCACGCTTCAAACGAGGCTTCCAGCGCGGTGAGATGCTGGGCCGCAATGCGACCGATGAGATTGTGCGTGCGCGTGGGGGAAGCACCATCGGCGAGATAGGTGCCGAGGCCCTTTAAGGCTGCATCGGTGGCAGCGAAATAACGGCCCACAGCGGTGGCGTCCATATTCATGGCAACAGCCCCGAAGACAGCAGGTTAGCCCTGCGCCGCCGCGCGGTAATCGCCGGAATTGTGTTTCTCGATCACCTCGGCAAAGCGACGGTTGAACTGATCGTCGGCCAATTGCTTTTTGCGCTGAATATCCTGAGTCGAAACCATGCTCTTCTCGTGCATTTCAAGCAGGTCACCAATGTGACTTTGGGCGGCAGCACCGATCCCGGCCATGGTTTCTTCGGCAGCGGTGTCCACCCGGCTGCCCAGCGTGTTGATCTTATGGGCTACATCCTGCTGGGCGGCAGTTTTCAGCGAGTCTTCGAGAGCCTTGTACATCACGATGCGCTGCTCGGTGTCGATGGACAATTTGTTGATCAATGTTTCCTGCGCGGCCAGCTGGTTGTTCAGCGAGTCGATGAAGGTTTGATACATGCTCGTGTAGCGCTCGAGGGTCTGGCTCTCGGCAAGCAAGCTTTGCTCTTGTGCCTGCTTTTGATTGTATTCGGTGGCCAGCTCAGAGCGTTGTGATTCAAGTTCTGCGCGCTCCGACGAGTCCGTTGAGGCAGAGATTTTGTTCTCAAGGTCCAGCAGCAGCGGGTTGATCTCTTCGATCCGCGCTTGAGTGCTTTCAAGAGCGTCAATGGTGCGCTTACGGCGGGCTATCACTTCGCGAAGGCTCTCCTCTGAGGTTGCGTACCGCCGGGACAGCACTTCCTTCTGCTCTTTCAAGATGCCCACAATTGTATCGGATTTGGCCAGAAGCTCCTGAAGATTGCCCGCAAGCGACATGTTGCGAACACGATCCGTGCGCATGCGCTGGCTCGATTGCTTCGAAAAAATGCCCACGATCTTTTCCCAGGTCGTGTAGCTTTTCATGCTCTCGAACTCGGTACCGAAAACATTGGTCGCGTCTTCCAGGCCAATGATCAGGTCCGCAATATTGCCTTCCATGACTTTTTGCTGCGCGAGCACATCGTCGATGCGTGCATTTTCAATGTCGAAATCCACATTGCCGATTGTCTCAGACTTGGCGAACTCTTCGAGCACAATGCCTGACTGCTCAATTTTTGAGCGCATTTCCTCCACGGTGGCCTTGGTTTTTGCGATTTCGGTATCGAATTTGGCCATGCTGCTCATGGGAGTCTCCATCCAGGTGTGCGCCACAGTCGGCCGCTTTGCCTGACTATAGGAAAGGTTTGAGCAAAATATAAGTGAGAACGTGCAGACCGATGCGCCTAATAGCGCTGCATCACTCGGGCCCAGTGCTTGCGGCAGTAGCTCATATATTTTGACTTTTCGACGGCCACTTGGTCGCCCTCAGTGGCCAAACGACCGTCCTCGGTGAAGCGCGCGACCATTGTGGCTTTGCTTCCACAATGGCAGATGGTTTTCACCTCCCGGATCGTATCGGCAATTGCCAGAAGCCGTTGCGAACCTGGGAACAAATTGCCCTGAAAGTCGGTGCGCAATCCGTAAGTCATGACGGGAATGTTGAGCTCGTCGGCAACACGGGCCAGTTGCCAGACCTGATCATCGGTCAGAAATTGCGCCTCATCCACCATCACGCAATGCAAAGATCCCATGCCTTCCTGCTCCTTGATGAAGCGGAACAGATCGGTCTCTGATGAAAACTTCTCGGCTTCCATCTCGATGCCCAGTCGCGATGTGATGGTGGTGCGGCCATCGATTTCATAATGGCTGGCGGTGAGGAGCAGCGTGTTCATGCCGCGCTCACGGTAATTGTGAGACGCTTGCAAAAGACCTGTCGACTTTCCGGCGTTCATTGCCGAGTAGCTGAAATAGAGTTTAGCCATGGAACAGGATTGGCCCGCAGAAAATTGATCTTGGCGTTCGTCATGCCACGGGCAGTGGTAGCGCCACAATCACTTGATCCGCTTTTCGGCACCTGAGCGCCTACTCAAGCGCTCGCTGCGACCTCCGAAGTAGACAGGGCCTTCCGCGCGGCCAACGCATCGCCAATACCGATCAGCACCGGGTCATCCAGCCCAATTTCTGCGACGCCATCGGAGAGGTCCGCCAACGTTCCTGTCCAACGGCGCTCATTTGCACGGCTTATCGCTGCCATCACCACCACGGAGGTGTCGGCGGACAACCCTTCGGACATTAAACGCTCAGCGATGAGCGGAGCGGTCCGCGCGCCCATGTAAAAAATCGTTGTCGTTTTCGGGTCGGCGATGGCCGCCCAATTCACGTCGTCTGGCAGCTTACCCTTGCGCGAATGGCCGGTGACAAACCGCACGGACTGGGCATGGTCACGATGGGTGAGCGAGACGCCAAGGCGGGCCGCCATTGCGCTGGCGGACGTTATTCCCGGTACAATGGCAACTGGAATGCCCTCATCTTCAAGGCGCGTAATCTCTTCGCCGGCGCGCCCGAAAATTGCGGGATCACCAGACTTCAGCCGCACCACATGCTTACCCTGTTGAGCCAGCGTCACCATGAGGTCATTAATATCTTCCTGCCGGCAGCTGTCTCGGCCTCCGCGCTTGCCAACGAGCATGCGCTTGGCCTCACGGCGCGCCAGTTCGAGCACTTCGTCAGATGCGAGGTCGTCAAACAGAATCACATCCGCCGCCTGGAGCGCTCGCACCGCGCCAAGTGTCAGGAGTTCGGCGTCGCCGGGGCCAGCACCCACCAGCGTGACGCGGCCCACACCGGCCTGTGTGGCGGACACCTGTTCAAGCAATGCCAGCGCATCCGCTTGCGCATCTGCGTGCGGCGCGCCCGCAAAAGCCCGGTCGGCAAACCGTTCCCAAAAAGCGCGGCGCGGCTGCCCCATCTCTAGGGCATCACCCACACGCCCGCGGATCGAACGGGCAATAGCTGCCCAATCCGCGATGAATGGCGGCACCAATGTCTCAACCCGGCGGCGGATTGCCTGGCCCAGAATGGGCGCCGCACCATCGGTGGAAATGGCAATAACGGCGGGCGAGCGATTTACGATGCCGCCGAACTGGAACTCGCAGAACTTTGGATTGTCGATCACATTGACCGGTACGCCAGCCGCCCGTGCGGCACAAAAAAAGGCTTGCGCCTCGCCGTCACCATCCAACTCGGCAATGGCAAGCGCCGCGTGATCGAAAATATCACTCGCCCACGGACGCCTATGCAAGATCAACTCGCCCCGATCACCGGCGCCTCTGGCGAGCAGGTCGGACATCTCGTCTTCGATTTGGGCCGCATATATCTCAACTCGAGCACCGGCGGCCGCCACCAATTCCGCTTTCCAAGCCGCGGCTGCCCCACCCCCCACCAACACAACGCGTCGGCCTTCCAGCTTTTGGAAGATTGGAAGAACGGCCAGATCCTCCATGCGGCGGGGAGCCGACTTGGACGGATCTTTGCGTGGGTTTTGGAAGTCGAGAATTGTCACGGGGCGCACTGCTGTCAATGAATTTGGTGCTGAGTTTCCACCCAACTGGCCACAATTACCAGCAAAGCTGTGCGCATTTACGCGTCACCGGCGAAACAATTTGCGGCAAACCGCTAAACGAACAGCCATCTGATCAACCGACCCGCCGCAAAAAAGAAGAAAAAGACGACAGAGATACCCACGGCCGAGTAGAACAGAATGCGCAGTGTCGCTTCATTCATCCAGGGGCGCGGCAAGCCGTTGAAGCCCTGATAGAGCAATGTGCCCACCGCCACCATTGGCACCGATGCCAGGTAGCTGAAGCCCAAGAGCCCAAGCACAACGGACACGATGAACCAAATGGTCATGCCAATCCGGGCGCTCCAGAAGACATTTGGCTTCATGGGTGCCTCACCGGAATCCGGCAGGCAGTCGGCGTCCGGCCCAGCACCGCCCACCCTTGCGTCACCCAAATTGGCTTTAACGGGTTTGCGCACCGCGTTCCCTTCGGTCATAAGGTCTATGGTCTCGCTGGTCATTTTGGTTTCCATCCACAGCGCCGTATCATCTGTGACATATTGGTGGCAATGCCAATGCTGCATCACCTCAGGAGCTCTTCATGAACTATCGCAAGGCCGAGCTTTCGGACGTCTCTGACGTTGCCCAACTGGCAACGACGGCCGGTGGCGGACTTTTTGAATATTGCCTTGGCGGAGCGCCATTTAATGAGACCGCAGAAGGTGTTGGCTTACTCATCAGTGCGTTGGACGAAGGCTTCTCCATGTCCAATGCCATTGTGGTGACCGAGGAAGATGACACCGGCAAAGAAATTGTGGCAGGCATTATGATTGCCTATCCGGCAACCGAGTTCGCAGGCGAAGACACTTTCAGCTCGTTCATCCAACCTGAATTGCTCGACCCAGTCCGTGGCCTCTTTCAGCCGCCCAGCGCCGACAGCTACTACATCCACTCCCTCGCCGTACGGCCTGAATTTGCCCGCCGCGGCATCGCATCATCGCTCATCGAATTTGCAGAAGACACTGCACGCGGCCTCGGCCTGCCAGAAGTTTCGCTTCACGTTTGGGCGGACAATCACGGGGCAGTGGCCATGTATAACGGCCATGACTACATCACGCAGCTTGTGATCCCGGCTGATGTAGGCGAAAAATTGCCCCATGTCGGCGGCATGCTGCTTGTTAGTAAAACTCTCGACTAGAGACCGCCATGACCGCCTCAACTCGTGCACAAGACGCTCCCTTCGATGCGGTGAGCGAAAAGCGTACCTTTCTGTTTCTTCAAGGGCCTGTAGGTGGCTTTTTTCCGCGTCTGGCCTCCGGCCTTGAAGCCGAAGGCCATAAGGCACTGAGGATCAACCTCAACACTGGCGATAAGCTGTTTTGGCGCGTGGGTGGGGCTCACAATTACCGGGGCAGTTTTGAGAACTGGCCGGACTATTTGGCAGACTTTCTGGACCGACATGGTGTGACAGACATTCTGCTGCTTGGCGAGCAGCGCCCCTACCACAAAGTGGCTGTGCGCCTCGCCAAGGAGCGCGGCATCCACGTCACCGTCACGGATTTCGGATATTTGCGGCCGGACTGGATCACGCTGGAGCCCTTCGGAATGAATGCCGCGTCTCGCCTCACACGCGATCCCGATGAGCTGAGGACGATTGCCAGCGAATATGCCAGCGAACGAAAGATACCGGCCAAACGTTTC
>JBCBZX010000443.1:0-1917 GCA_039815105.1 Pseudomonadota bacterium | reverse complement strand
CGATGAGGGCGATGACGACGCACCTGGCGCCCACCTTGTCACCTGCGCTTTCGAGGATCTGGGCTCCGTGTCCAAGGCGCTGGAAGAGGCGCTGGGTGAAGCCGAGTCCGTTAAAATTGTTTGGAAGCCGCAAAACCGGAACCCGGTGGATGAAGAAAAAGCTGGCACGCTGATGAAAATGCTCGAAGCGCTCGACGAGGATGATGACGTGCAGAACGTCTTTTCCAACGAAGATATTGCTGATGAGGTGGCCCAAGCCCTCGCAACGTAACCGCCCAACACATCAAGGGCTCTAGCCCCCGTTGTCAAACAAGAAACGGGGGCTTCTTCACATAGGTTTGCGTCTCAATAATAGGGCGAAACACATTGCTTACGGCTGCCATGATATGGCTGAAATGAATTGTCGTAAGCACGATAGGAACGGTATTTGGCATCGCACCAGCGATAATGGCGATGGGGCAATTCTGCTCTGATGACGCGCTGCACCCGCTTTACGCGTTGGGGCCGCTGGTAATGCACCGCCCCCGATCGCCGGTGATAGTGATTTTGGTGAAAGCTGTGCCGGTGGCAGTATCGCCCGTGGCAATGGTCACCGTGACGTACCGTTCGGGTTCGCTGGTTTGAGCTTGCGATCAGGCCGCCAATGATCAACCCCGCCACGCCTGCCGCGATCGCAGCATCGGTGCCACGGTGGGTGTGCCTTTTGTGCCAGTCATGTGCATGGGCTGGTGCACTCAGTGAAAGGCTGGTGACAACAGCCATAGCCAAGGCACCTGTGAGTGCACACAAGCGCGCAATGGGTCTGTTTAATCTCAAAGTCCGCATCTGAACTCTCCCGTTCCGGGTCGGTCCAAGGTTCACCCGGATTGTTTGCCGCCACGCCATTGTAGCCTATTGGACGGCATTTGTATGGCTAAATCTGCGCTTTGTGCGGGTGCCCGGCACTGGTCTCATTCAAATCGAGACCTTTCCAGCGGTTGGTACTCCATAGCCACTGGTCTGGATTGGCGGTGATTGCGGCTTCGAGCTTGCGATTTACGGCCTGCGTTGTCGCGGCGATATCGAGGGCATTATCGCCCGTGCGTACCGTTTCCACTTCGCTGAAAGTCACTTTGAAGCGCACGCCGGGAAGGCGGGTGACGGTGGCTATGATGATCTGGGCATTGCACCGAATGGACAAGGTCGCCGGCAGGGCATTGGACCGGGCCGGCAAGCCCAGAAACGTGGTTTCCACGCCGTTCCCTTCGAACAAATCTCCAAGAATTCCAACAGTCTCGCCCCTGCGTAGCGCGCCGATTACCTCTGAAATACTTCTGCTGGCTGCTGGTAGCAGCGTCCCATTGCCCGCTGCGGTCTGGCGCATTGCACGGAGCCGTTCTTCAAGAATGGTGTTGCTCAGCGGTCGGTAGAACCCTTTGAAGGTCTGGCCAGCGATCTTGGCGATGCCCGGCAACAGTTCCCAATTGCCCATGTGGGATGCCACATAAATGGTGCCGTTGGCACGCCCATTTGCCGCGTGGAGGATCTCGGCATTATCGAGAAGCAGCCGTTGCGGGTTTGATATGATCGCATTGAGGTGGGGAAGTTCGGCCATGGACCGCCCGAACATATTCCAAGAAGCCCGCTCCATCCGTTTAACGTCTGCGGCAGGTAAATCGGGGAACACGGCTGCAATTTGCTGCCTGGCGCGGCGGCCGCGCTTGGTGTGGGTAAAGATGTTCTCAACCAACCAGCCGCCAAGCGCCGACGCGCCCTCAACTTTCATGCGGCCTAGCAAGCCGAACACAGCCTTTGCCAACACCGCCTCCAGGCGGTGCTGCATGGTTGCCGGGCGGGTGCCGACCCTATGATTTGAACGTGTTCTGGGCATGTTTGCTGGCCTTAGCACTGCCAATTGAGATGCGCCACCAAGCTGTT
>JBCBZX010000147.1:0-7448 GCA_039815105.1 Pseudomonadota bacterium | reverse complement strand
TCGTACAATCGACGTTGTGTACATTATCGACGAAGGCCCTCGGGCCTACATCGAGCGGATCAACATTCTTGGCAATGAGCGCACGCGGGACTACGTCATTCGCCGTGAGTTCGATATTGCTGAAGGTGACGCCTACAATCAGGTTCTGGTGGACTCAGCGCGGCGTCGCCTTGAATCGCTGAACTTCTTTGAAAGTGTGCGTATCACCACCAGCCAGGGATCCGCTGCGGATCGCGTGGTCCTGAACGTCAATGTCAAAGACAAGTCCACTGGTGCACTCTCCATCGGCGCTGGCTACTCCAACAATGACGGCGTTGTGGGCAACATTTCGCTCTCTGAGCGCAACTTTCTGGGACGTGGTCAGTTCCTGAAAGTGGCTGCTAGCTTGGGCGGCAAAAGCCGGAATTATGAGTTTGCCTTCACGGAGCCGTACTTCCTTGGTCGTCGCGTGTCTGCTGGTTTTGCGGCCTACAATCGTACAGCGGATTTCACAGCCCGGCGCCCGTATAATTCTGAGAGCCAAGGAGGCAGCGTAACCTTTGGTGTTCCGTTGACCCAGCGTTTGTCCGCTAACCTCTCTTATTCAATCGACCGCTCAAGGCTTACCTATGAGCGCGACGGCGCCAACAATATTTTGGGCAATGGTGCTGCTTTCGTTACTGAGGGCTCCACGATCACATCGTCGCTTGGCTATGAGCTCGTCTACAGCTCACTCGATAGTATTCGCCAGCCGCGTGATGGCATCCTTGCGAAGTTCGGCCAGACCTTCGCAGGCGTTGGAGGAGACGTCACTTATCTGCGGACCACCGGCCAGTTGCTTGGCTACAAGTCGATTATGGATGACTCAGATGTCGTGCTCTTCGCCAATCTACGTGCTGCTCACATAACGGGTCTAGGCACACGGGTTCGCTATCAGGATCATTTTTCTGTCGGCACGAATATCATTCGCGGGTTTGAGCCAGGTGGTGTCGGGCCCTTCTCGCAGAATATTGGTCTGCATGTGGGCACCACTGAGTATGCTGCCTTCTCGGCTGAGGTTCAGTTCCCAATTTTCTCTGAAGGTCTTGGTATCCGAGGCGCCCTGTTTGCCGATGCTGCCTGGTTGGGTGGAGCTTCTTCAACACTTGAACAAGTTACCAACGGCACTCTCAACGCCAATCTTACTGGCGTGAATGGTTTGCGGTCGTCGGTTGGTGTTTCGATCATTTGGGACTCGCCAATTGGCCCGCTTCGTGGTGACTTTGGTAAGGCCATCACCAAACGTGCAACGGATAAAGAGCAGCTGTTCAACTTCGGCGTCAGCACTCAGTTCTGATGTTGACAGTTTGGACAGTTTGACTGGTGTCAGACCCTGTTTTTTATCCTGCGCCCCAACCGGTTAGCGTAACAATATTGGCTCAGCACCTCGGTGCTGAGCTTTTTGGCGATGCTCTCACCCTCATTGACACCGTTGCTCCAATTGATGCGGCAGGGCCTGGCGCCATCGCTTTCGTGGACAAGGCGAAGTACCGGCAGGCCCTTATCGAAACCAAAGCTTCGGCGGTCATCATAAGTTCGGCGTTGGTTTCAGTTGCGCCCGAGCACATTTCCCGCCTTGTGGTCGCTGATCCATATCGCGCATATGCCCAGGCGGCGGCTATGCTGTATCCGGACTCCATGCGGCCGCTTCTGTCGGGTGTTCAGAGCTCACGTTTCAGCGTTCACGAGGGCGCTCATATTGAACAGGGCGTTGTTTTTGAGCCGGGATGTGTCGTCGCAGCTGGCGCTCGAATCGGCTCTGGCACCACCATCGGTGCCAATAGCTTTATCGGCCCCAATTCCGTCATTGGACGACAATGTGACATCGGGCCAAATGCAGTCATTCAGCACAGCATTATAGGTGATCGCGTCATCATACACCCCGGGGCGTGCATCGGCCAGGATGGCTTTGGCTTCGCGCCCGGTGCGTCGCATCTCAAGGTGCCGCAGCTCGGCAGGGTCATCGTGCAGGATCAGGTCGACATTGGCGCCAACACCACCATCGATAGGGGCACCACATCTGACACCGTGATCGGTGAGGGCACGAAGATCGATAATCAGGTCCAGATAGGCCATAATTGCGTTATAGGCCGGCACTGCTTTATCGTTGCAAAGGTTGGCTTGGCGGGTTCCACCATCGTTGGCGATTACGTCACGTTTGCCGGGGCGTCTGCAACTGTGGGGCACGTCACCGTCGGCAGCCACTCGCAAGTGGCGGGTATGTCGGCCGTGACGGAAGATTTGCCGCCCAAGTCGCGTGTAGGCGGTATTCCCGCCATTCCCATTCGATATTTCCTACAAGATTTGGCAAAAGCTCGGCGGCGGGCGACTGACAAGGAAAGGGGCAAGACCAAAAATGACTGAGACCGAAACCACATCACTCAATATAGCGGATATTATGCGGCTCTTGCCGCACCGTTACCCCTTTCTTCTGGTCGATAAAATCGTGGGTATCCAAGGCGGTGATGCCGCTGTTGGTATCAAGAACGTGACAATCAATGAGCCGTTCTTCGTGGGGCACTTTCCCGGCTCCCCCATTATGCCGGGCGTGCTGATTATCGAGGGGCTGGCTCAAACCGCCGGGGCGATCACTGCAGCCTTTGAAGGTGGCAACGGTGTGCCCAAGCTGGTTTACTTCATGACGATCGACCGAGCCAAGTTTCGCAAGCCGGTGGTGCCGGGAGATGTGCTTGAGTACCACGTCACCAAGTCGCGGGCGCGGGGCTCAATATTCAAGTTTGACTGCGTGGCTAAGGTTGGCGATCACAAGGTCGCTGAAGCGGAAGTGAGTGCCATGATGCGTGACGCCGATGCGGATGGCGCTGCGTGAACATACATCCCACTGCCATCATTGAAGATGGAGCGCAGATCGGCTCGGACGTTCGCATCGGACCCTATTGCCATGTGGGGTCTGAGGTGAAGTTGGCCAGCGGCGTGCAGCTTTCAAGTCATGTCGTTGTGGCTGGTGCCACGTCGATCGGGCAGGGAAGTCGCGTGTTCTCATTTGCTGCGCTTGGCCTTGAACCGCAAGATCTCAAATATGATGGCGAATCAAACAGCTTGTCTCTAGGGGCGGGCTGCATTGTGCGCGAAAACGTCACCATGCATCCGGGTACGCAGGGCGGTGGTGGCCGTACCGTCATTGGGGACCGGTCTGTTTTCCTCGCCGGCTCCCACGTGGCACATGATTGCAAAATCGGAAATGGCGTGATCGCGTCCAACAATGTGATGTTGGCTGGCCACGTGACCGTTGAGGACAATGTGATTTTTGGCGGCGGCTCTGCGGTGCATCAGTTTGCCCGCATTGGTCGCGGTGCATTTGTCGGCGGGCTGGCCGGTGTGGAGCAAGATCTTGTTCCATTCGCCATTGCCATAGGCCACCGAGCGGAAGTTGCTGGGCCGAATGTGGTTGGCCTGCGCCGGGCAGGCTTTGATAAGGCCGACATTCACCAGTTGCGCAACGCATACCGCCGCCTTTTTGAGAGCGATACGACCATGAAAGACGCAGTCCTGAAGTTGCGCGCTGAAGTTACTGCCATGCCGGCCGATCAGCGCCCAGCATTGGTGGAAGCTGTGCTCAATTTTGTGGAACAGGACACGGCTCGCCAATATTGCTCCATGCGCAAGCGGTCCGCATAAGTGGAGCGCATTGCCGTCATCGCCGGCAATGGCGCGCTGCCTCAACAAATTGCAGTGTCGCTGCACCAGCAAGGCAAACTTGCGGGCGTGATTGGCGTGAACCGGAAGCTGGATTGGGCAGGGGATTTGCCAAGCCTATCGCTGGGTTTCGGCCAGCTTGGCAAGCTTTGGTCTCAGTTGCGGCGCTGGGAGGTGGGCACAGTGGTGTTTGCTGGCGGAGTGTCGGAGCGGCCAGACTTTCGGACCTTCAAACTCGACTTTGGCACCATAGCCTCGTTGCCGCGCGTCGTGGCCGCACTTGCAGGCGGGGACGATGCTGTTTTGCGGGCTGTTGCGGACATTTTCTACGATAAGGGATTTCCCGTGGTTGGGCTGCGCGAGTGTGCCCCCGACCTATTGGCCGGGCAGGGTTCTCTGGGGCAGCTCAAACCGGACAGGCGGATTACGGCCGATTTGGAAGAGGCCTATAGCCGTGCAAAGGCGCTCGGTGCCATGGATGCCGGCCAGGCCGCGGTGGTGGAACGCGGGCGGATCGTAGCGCTTGAGGCCGCCGAGGGAACGGACGCAATGCTTGCAAGGGTTGCCAGCTTACGCAGTGAAGGCCGCATTTCCCCCCAGGGTGGCGGTGTTCTTGTGAAATGCGCAAAGCCCAAACAAGATTTGCGGTTTGACCTGCCCACCATCGGAATGGAAACTTTGAAGCTCGCAAGTGAGGCCGGACTTGCGGCGATCGGTATTGAAGAGCAACGCACCATCGTTCTGGACCAGAGGCGTGTGCTGGAAACGGCAAACATAAGCAACATGGTGATATATGGCTTTGCCAGCACGAGGGATCGCCATGGCTGATGGGTCATTGCGCAAGCTCTACTTCGTTGTCGGTGAACCTTCGGGAGATGCGCTTGGGGCGGCTGTGCTGCAAGCATTAAATGCAGATGGTGACGCCAAATTTGATCCCGTGGGCCTTGGGGGGACGGCGCTTCGGGCTGAAGGCTTGCAGAGTCTGTTCGAGATTGATCATCTTTCGGTGATGGGGTTTGGCCCAGTGATCGCGCGCTTGCCGGACTTGATGAGACGCGTTGGTCTTGTGGTCAACGACATCGTCGCCAAACGACCTGAAGCAGTGCTGCTGATTGATAGTCCCGAATTCTGCACACAGGTAGCCAAGCGCGTCCGCAAACGGCTGCCCAACATTCCCATCGTCAAATATGTTTGTCCAAGCATATGGGCTTGGCGGCCAGGGCGCGCACTCAAAATGGCACGCTACATCGACCATGTATTGTGCCTACTGCCCTTCGAGCCGGCGGCTCTGGAGCGTCTGGGTGGACCCACCGGAACTTATGTGGGCCATCCACTCGTCACCAGCATGGCCCAGTGGCACAACCGCGCAACGAACGCGCTGCCGGATGCCGATGGTTCGATCCAAGCCTTGCTTCTTCCCGGTTCAAGGAAGGCGGAGATCGCTCGCTCTTTGCCCGTATTCTTAGTGGTGGCTCAGCACTTGGCGTCGCGCCACAACATGTCATTTGTACTGCCAACATTGGACAGGCGGGAAGCGCAGGTTCGAGACTTGCTTGCCACCTCATCGCTACCTGTGGAAGTGATTGTGGGTGACGATGCGCGCAGAGAAGCCGTCGCAAGGGCGCACGTGGCTATGGCCACCTCGGGGACAATTTCGCTCGAGCTTGGATTGGGGCGCGTGCCCCACGCCATATATTACGAGGCCTCGGGGCTGGAAAAATTGGCGTCCCGATTCATCACAACCTGGTCGGTCAATTTGCCCAATCTGATTCTTGATGAGCCGGTCGTGCCAGAATGTGTGGGGGATGCAGCGAAAGCTGAAAGGCTGTTGCGCGAAATTGACGCTTTGGCACATCCAGGTCCTGCGCGAGACCGGCACGCCCAAGGCTATGAGCGTCTGTGGCAGGCAACCGCAACAGACATACCGCCTGCAGAGCTAGCGGCCCAGGCCTTACGCCGGGCCGCCAAACTGTAGCTAGCCTCGTTGTGAAACGGGCAGATAGTCCCGGTGAGTCGGGCCGGTGTAAAGCTGGCGCGGCCGACCGATCTTTTGTTTGGGATCTTCAATCATCTCTTTCCATTGAGCGATCCAGCCAACGGTCCGCGCAAGGCTGAACAGCACGGTGAACATTTCCGGCGGGAAACCAAGGGCACGCAGAGTGATGCCCGAGTAGAAATCGATGTTCGGGTAGAGCTTCTTCTCGATGAAATATTCATCTGTGAGCGCGATGCGCTCTAGTTCCATCGCGACCTGGAGCATTGGGTCGTCTTTAATGCCCAGCTCTTCCAACACTTCATGACAGGTGGTTTGCATGATCTTCGCGCGGGGATCGTAATTCTTGTAAACGCGGTGCCCGAAGCCCATCAGCCGGAATGGGTCTGACTTGTCTTTCGCGCGCTCCACATATTCAGGAATTCGATCAACGGAGCCGATTTCCTGGAGCATGTTTAGCGCTGCTTCGTTGGCTCCGCCGTGGGCCGGGCCCCAAAGGCATGCAATGCCTGCTGCAATACAGGCGAACGGGTTCGCGCCGGAGGAGCCAGCCAAGCGCACAGTTGACGTAGATGCGTTTTGCTCATGGTCCGCGTGCAAAATGAAAATGCGGTCCATTGCGCGTGCCAAGGTGGGCGACACTTGATACTCGTCACACGGTACGGAGAAACACATGTTCAGAAAGTTCGCCGCGTAGCCCAGATCATTGCGAGGGTACACAAACGGCTGACCAACTGAGTATTTGTAGGCCATGGCCGCGATGGTTGGCATTTTGGCGATCAGCCGTATGGACGCGATTTCGCGTTGCTGAGCGTCGGTGATGTCTGTGGAATCGTGATAGAAAGCTGATAAAGCTCCGACGACACCCACCATGATTGCCATGGGGTGCGCATCACGGCGGAAGCCGGCGAACAATGAGCGCATTTGATCGTGAAGCATGGTGTGATTGGTGACGAGGTTATCGAACTTCGCCTTTTCGTCTGCGGTGGGCAGCTCGCCATACAGCAGAAGGTAGCACGTCTCGAGAAAATCACCTTCGTCCGCCAATTGGTCGATTGGGTAGCCGCGGTGAAGCAAAATGCCTTTGCCGCCATCGATGAACGTCAGTCCGCTTTCGCAAGCCGCCGTTGAAGTGAAACCTGGGTCGAATGTAAACGCGCCCGTTTGGGCGTAAAATTTGGTTATGTCGTAAACATCGGGTCCGGTACTACCGCTATATTTCGGCAAGTCGTAAGTGGTGTCGCCGATGACCAGTTTGGCGTCGTCGCTCATGCAGATGCTCCTGTCGGAATGGCTGCGGCCGAGGCCGCAGCAGCCGCGCTAAGGCGGCGGGCGTGTTGACTGTGGCTTACCCGTTGGGGCCACCGCCTGCAAGTTCGCCCAAAGTCCATGGTTGCCAGTCGTTTAGTCCTCAACGACCACTACTTGGTGGTGCAGCTAAACCAAGTCCGCCTGGTCCTTCAGCCGAGCCAGACATTCATCGCGGCCCAGCGCGGCCAGTATGTCAAAAACACCTGGAGACGTGGTGCTTCCGGTGGCAGCACACCGCAGGGGTTGGGCGACTTTACCCAGCTTTGCCCCGTTGGCAGCCACATGCTCGCGAACCGCCGCTTCAATGGTCTCAATGTCCCAACTGGCAAGCGCCTCAAGCTCCGGCAGGAGCGCTGCAACCGCTTCACGGCCACCCTCGGAGAGTATTTTCTCGGCCTTGGGCTCAAGTGGAAGCGGCCTCTCGGCAAACAGAAAATTGGTGGCTTCCGCCAGTTCAACCATGGTCTTG
>JBCBZX010000316.1:0-3601 GCA_039815105.1 Pseudomonadota bacterium | reverse complement strand
GCTGCATCCATAGGCTTCGCTCTCCACCCAGCTATCGGCACCGCAGATGACCGCACAAATCGTCAACGCGATGATGTCGATGAGGCGATGTTCAACGAGATACTCGACGCGTGGATCTTCCAATCGCTCGAAGTGCGCTAACAAAGAGCCTGAATCACTCATGGGATATTCTGTCTTAACAGCTACCCTGAAGTATCACCCATCTCCGAGTATGCGTTTGCCCTGTGCCAGCCCCCTAACGCCAAGCCTACGCTACTGAGTTAGCGCAATTCGAGGCCTACCAACGGGTGTATCTTGACGAGGCGGGCCTCAATAATGCCGAAGATTATGCTGATGGTTGGTGCCCCAAAGGTGAGCGCGTTGCGGCTGAGCGCCGGGGTAAACGCACCGAACGAGTCAGCTTTATGGCCGCTTGGCATCAACATCGACTGGTGGCTCCGCTCACCTATGAGGGCTACTGTAACCGACTCGTTTTCGAAACGTGGCTAGAAGAACAGTTGTTGCCGGCGCTACCCTACGGCAGTGTCATCATTTGTGATAATGCATCGTTCCACAAAGATGGACGCATTGAAGCGCTGATTCAACAGGCCGGCTGCTATCTCTTGTATCTCCCGCCTTACTCACCTAATTTGAATCCGATTGAGCATCAGTGGTTCATCTTGAAGAACCGCATGCGGAAACAGATCCAATCGGGGCAGCCATTCCGCCAAGTGGTTGACCAAGCCTTCGTCTGAATGACTGGAACTTTCCACGGACTGCTTATCTGCGGTCATGCCCTAGCCCTGCATTTGCATCAACAGGGGCATCAGGTGAGCATCGTCAACCCGCTGCTGGTGAAAGGCTACAGCAAAAGTCAACTATCCCGCACCAAGAGAGATCGCGCCGATGCCAAGCTGATTGCTTAGTTCTGCCGTGACCTCAAGCCAGCGTCATGACAACCCTCGACCGCAGAGGTGAGCATGTGCTCCAGGCTATACTCGTCGCCTCGATACCCTGGAGCACATGCTCACCGAAGAGAAAAACCGCCGCTAAGTGACCCCTCAGGACTTAGAAGCCAATATTGAAGCCCATATCCAGTTTCTTCAGGAGCCAGTAGAAACCATAAACAAGCGCTTGCGCAAACATATTCAGGTGCATGAGTCGCTGCAACGGCAGCAAGGATCAGCAAGAGGGTCGGCCACATGCCCAGCATCGAGGCCAACAGCACGGGCGTGAACGTGGCCCCGACGGCGACCCCGAGGATCGTGCGCATCGCGTCGCTGATCGGTTTGATCCCCTGCAATTGCACCCCCGCGAGAGCGGCGAGCAGGCAGGCGAAAATCGGGCCCAGCAGCCAGGGCAGTGGCAGGTCGAGCACCATGAAGATGGCGACGCCGACGCCTGCGAGTAGAAATGTGGTGAGCCGGGGGATCATATCCCTCTAGCATTCTGAATTTGCCGGGCGCGGTCAATGCCGCGCGGGGCTAAGTGTCCAGCCTGCGCGCAACAAGGTCGAGGTCGGTGTCCAACAACCCATCGGATTGGAGCGCTTCTTGCAGGAAGGCTGCTTGCTCGTCGAGTATTGGGACGACATCTGGGTGGGCCACATCCTTGAGCCGCGCAAGCGCGCTGGCAATATGGCTGGCCATCAGAACGTTGTCGACAGCGGCGCGGCGGAACGGGCTGAACGCCGTGCGGATCAGATCCGAGACCGAGAGGCCTGGAATTTTCAGCCGCGCCACGGCGTTTTTGTCAAAGCGGTGGCTCGAATCCAGATTTGCAGCAACCGGGCGACGGAGGACAGAGGAGAGCCGGTCTATGCAGCTGATCGCGGTGAAGGTGTCATTGGTGCCGGGCGAAAGCGCGCGGAGGCCGATCTCGACGATCAGATGAATGGCGAATTCGATGTTGCGGGTTTGGGAGCGCGTGCTCTGGATGAACACAGATGACAGGATTTCGGTGCGGCCGTGTTCGGTCAGGGGGCTGGCCCCTTCGCCCGCGTAGACCCGGACCAGAGGCGTGCCAGTCAGCACAAATTTTCCAGGCGGCAAGGCAATTTCCAGATGGAGCGCATTTGCGGCGGCAAAGGCCACGAGTGCCTCTTCTTCGATCCAGCCTATGTAGCCGTCCTCATCGGCTTCGATGACGGCGGCGGGCTTGGTCTTGTAGCCGTCGGTCTGGCCTGTGCTGGCGGTGTCCATAAGCGTGTCTATGTCGCGGGTCAGCGCTGTGCCGATCTTGGCCAATTCTTCGTCGATTGTCACGGAACTGGCCACGTGACGGACGAAATAGATCAGCATCACGACCGACAACACGGCCAGAAAGATCGCGGCAAAGAGCGTGATATGCGGCACGAATGCCGGCGAACAGGCGATGGCGCCCATCAGGCTGAAGAGGAAGGTGCCCCCAAAGATGCCTGCGGTGAGTTGATTGGTACGCTCTGAGGTAAAGCGGTTGAGCAGGCGCGGGCCGATGTTGCCCGCGGCAAGCGTGAAGACGATGAGTGTCAGGGAATAGCAGAGCGATAGCGCGGTCATTGCGGCGGCGGCGATCGTGGTAAAGATTGGGCGCGCCGTGTCGTAGGGGATCTCGAAGAGGGGGATCAGCGGCATCGTCGCATGGCGGAGATCCACCCAGATCAAGACCAATGCTGCGGCAAAAATCGCAAGGCTGATCAAAGCAGGCACGGTTGAAAACAGCGCAATGGGTTTGTCGAGCCTGAGAAGGTGCAAGCCCCTGCGCAGTGGTTTCATCAGGGCAAGATCGCTCATAAGGCGTGTCGAAACGTCATGGGACCAAACGCGCTGGATCCTGATTTTGTTCCGTCTAGCGCACCGGATCGAAGGTGGCGGTCTCGGCGGTGCAATCGCGGATCACGTCGCGGCCGCAGGTGCGGGGCGTCAGATCGGGTGTCAGACAAATGCGGACCTCTTGGATGTGGCGGGCCTTGCATGTGACGGTCAGACCGTTTGCGGTGAGGTCGGGATTGTGTTTCAGCCAGACCTCTTCGATCACGCCGGGTGCGATTTGGACAGACTTTGGCAATTGGCGCAGAACCGGAGGGCGGGTCACGCTGTTGTAGGCCTTGCGGCTGAGTGCGAAATAGTCGGCGGCAGAGAGCCCGGAGCAGCGTCCGTGTTTTTGCCATTGGTGCCACGCAAGCCCCCCTGTCCCCATGATGTCGGCCATGGCGCCTGTGTCACTGCGGGACGGGTTGCGCTGCGATGTGCGGCAGTTGCTCGGCCAGCCGGTCTCAAACTGGGGCCAAAGCCCGTGCAGGATCCATCCGTGGTCGTGGCGCGGATCGCATTGATCTGACTCGCGCGCATCGCCTTCGATGGCACACCAATTGGGCGACCAGGAGAGCGCCATGACGTAATAGTCAAAGTCGCCGGCTTTTTGGCCCTTGGCCTGAGCCACCCCGGCCGTCATCAGCAGGATCATAAACCAACGCATTTTCGCTTCCCCTTGGGTGTCATGGGCAGTATACCCCGGCCAACTTCCCTGAAATCGAGGTAAGGGTCCAGCCGGACCAGCCGATTTCCCCGGACAGTAGAGATGTGTGAAGGAGAGACCCGATGGCAAAACCGATCATGGCAAAAGCGACCGCTGTTTGGCTGGT